>CANFNX010000110.1 GCA_947448495.1 Bacteriovoracaceae bacterium
ACCCTACGGGATATTCTGGAGTGCGACCTCACCCTGATTGATCCAAAAGAGCTCTTCAAAGATTCACTCTTCAGCGCGGGAGACGTCACAAGCTGTTGGCAGTTTCGCATCGTCGGCAAGGGCTTTTTAAAGCATATGGTGCGCCACCTGGTGGGTGCACTCTGGATGGTAGGCAACGGACGCCTCTCGGTAGAAGACTTTTTTGAGCTACTCGAAGGAGAGCAGAAAGAGCAGCGGCCGTGGAAAAAAGCCGATCCGCGGGGTCTTTATCTTTTGAAAGTTAATTACGAACCCGATGCTCTTTAGGTAATCTAACATTCTATGACTCGCTTAAATTTCAAACTTGAGGCCACCTCCCCTGGAACCCGCGCGCGAGCGGCGACCTTCACCACTCTTCACGGAGAGGTGCAAACACCGATCTTTATGCCGGTCGGCACTCAGGCCACGGTGAAAAACCAAACCGTCGAATCCCTTAAAACCGCTGGCTCCAACGTTTTGCTCGCCAACACCTATCATTTGCTTCTTCGCCCAGGAGCAGAAGTGATGCAAAAGTTTGGTGGGATTCATAAGTTCATGAACTGGGATCGCCCTGTCCTCACGGACTCCGGTGGATTTCAAATTTTCTCACTTTCTAAGCATCGTGAGATGAATGAGAAAGGAGCGCGTTTTTTAAGTTACGTGGATAATCGCCCGATCCTTCTCACTCCTGAGCTCTCGATTGAGATGCAAAAAGCGATCAATAGCGACATCATGATGGTGCTGGATCAGTGTATTGAATCCAATGCCTCTCACAAAGAGGCGAAGGCGGCGATGGAGCTCACCCACCGCTGGGCCAAGCGCAGTCTAGAAGCCCGCGGGGATTCGCTGCAATCCATGTTCGGCATTGTTCAGGGGGCGTGTCATGAGGATCTTCGCAAACAAAGTGCCGATGTCCTCATTAATCTTCAAGTGAGCGGCAAGGGCTTTGATGGACTCGCGATTGGGGGTCTTGCTGTTGGTGAAACAAAGTCCGAGCGAGAAGACTTCACCGCCATCGCCACCGAAATGCTACCAGAAAATCTTCCGAGATACCTCATGGGTGTAGGAACACCGATCGATATCCTCGAAGCGGTTCATCGCGGAGTCGATATGTTCGACTGCATTCTTCCGAATCAGTATGGCCAGCGAGGAGTTGCTTTCACGAGTCTTGGGAATTTTCAGATGAGACGAACGGTGTACAAGTTCGCTGAAGAGAAGCTTGATCCCAAGTGTGACTGCCTGACTTGCACCAACTACTCCCGTGCTTATCTTCATCATCTCATCAAAACCGATGAGCCTCTGGGTTGGCACTTGCTCTCGCTTCACAACATCACCTTTTACCATCAGTTCATGCGCGAGATGCGCACGAGTATTCTTGAAGGTCGCTTTCTTGAATTTTATAATCGCAAACGAATTGAGCTTGTCATGACGGACCAGGAGAATCCTCCGACTCCGATGACGCCAGAAAAACCTTATAAAAAAGATAAGCGTCTGACTCTCGGGGATTATGAGGTCCATGACTCCGGTCGCGGTTTTTCGAGCATCCGTCAGAGAAGCTCCGGTGAGGTCATGCACTCAGTGAATCCTCCTCAAGAAGAAGCGCGCAACCTTTATGTGTTGCCAGCAAAAATTGAGGAGAGACTAAAAAGTCTGGATGAAGTTGTCATTTGGGACGTGGGCCTCGGGGCTGCTCATAATTCCATGGCCCTCATTCATGAATTTGTGAATAAAGAATTCACCGGCAAGATCCGCATCGTGAGTTTTGAAAACGATACAGATCCCTTAAAACTTGCTCTTCGAAACGCCCCCGCGTTCCCTCATCTTCATCACGCGGCCCCGCATGAGCTTTTAAAACACAACAAATGGATCTCACCGAAAGGAAACATCGAGTGGGAACTCATCCAGGGTGATTTCTCTCACACATTCCTAGGTGCAGCTAAACCCCATGTGATTTTCTACGATCCGTTCTCTCTTCATACCAATGTTGAGCTCTGGAGCGAGGATATGTTCGCGAAGATCTTTATCTACTGCCATGGAAATGAAGTTCAGCTCCTCAACTACTCTGCTTCCACGGCGGTTCGGGCGACCCTTCTGGCAGTTGGCTTCTCTGTGGGCTACGGGCCAGCTACGGGCCCCAAGAGTACGACCACAGTGGCGTATAACGATCCCTCACTTGCTCACAAACAAGGTGTGACTTTACTCGGTCAAGAGTGGTTCACTCGATGGGAAAAAAGTGATGCGAAGGCCGCTCGAGGTTTGAGTCAATCGAATGAGAAGGAATTTGAAGAGAGGATACGAAAGCATGGGCAGTTTAATAGCTAATAAAAATAAAAAAACAATTTTGTGACTTCCTAGATTGATTAATGAGCTTCGTTAAATTGCTACGACCTTTGACAGCTCATGAATACCAATTGGTGGTATCGCTTGCCATGGTAAAACAAAAATCTTCTTTGCAAGTCCTGACTTCACCCTCTCAACTTGTTTTTGCTCACTAGTCATTCGTGCTGTCAGAATTGGATCTGTCGTTCCCGAAGCGAGAAGTCTTTTATTCATCACCCAAGCAAATGGTTCGACTTCGGCCCGTCTAAGATCGTTTTGGAGGGCCGATGCTTGAGAGACAGGAGTCACTTCAGGCAGTGTGACTAAAATGATTTTAGTATAGTCTGGATCTTGCAAACGCATCAGCGGAGTCATAACTTTGGTAATCCCTGCTTTCTTCAAATCACGAATCGCCTGTCGATGGTAGGCCCCAGTTGCATCCATAAGTAGAAGTGAATGCCCTGTTGGAGCCGTATCAAGAACAACAAAAGAACTTTGCGCCTCGCTGACAATTTTGGAGAAGGCATGGAAGACAGCGACCTCTTCCGTACATGGTGAGCGAAGATCTTCAACCATCAGATCTTTTTCTTCCTGACTGAGCTTTGCCCCTTTCGTCTTTAATATCTTATCAACATAATTTTGAGTTTCGACCTTAGGATCAATCTTACTGACCTTGAGCCCAGGCATTTCACCATTCAGAGTACCCAAGATATGGGCAGCTGGATCTGTCGTGCTCAAATGAACAGTTTTCCCTCGTTGAACGAGACCGATGGCAAGTGCAGCCGCGATAGTCGTTTTTCCAACGCCACCTTTTCCCATCACCATGATCAGCCCATGCTCATTTTTTGCTAACTGATCCGCAAGACGATCAAGACCTTCTGGATGAAGAACCGGATTGTGAGTGACTTGATTCGTTTGTAAAGGATGTGAAGATTTGTCATCTAATAAAGATCTCAGAGCCTTCAGTCCCACGGTATCAAAGGTTCGAAGAGGAACTTCATCCCTTGGCAATTGCGCCAACGCGCCAGGCATCTCTTCTATCGCCTTCTTCCCAAGTTTTTCGATGGAAAGTGCCACCATATCAGCTTTATTTTTTGCCTCGAAGACTCCATTTAAAATAAGGCGTTGGTTATCAAGACCTAAATCATGTAATTCGACTGAAGTTCTAGCGGCCTCATTGATCGCCCCTTTGTCAGCTCTGGCAACAAGTACCACTGTCGTTTGAGTCTGATCTGAAAGTGAATTCAGCGCCCTTTCAAATCTTTCTTGCTGCATGGTCAGACCAGAATGAGGCCCCAAGCAAGAAGCTCCTCGATCATTATCTTTCAGAAAGCCAGTCCAAGCTTTCGGTAAACTGAGCAATCTTAATGTATGACCAGTGGGTGCCGTATCAAAAATGATATGATCATATTCAGGTTTCTTATCGGCCAGCAAGCTCGCAAATTCATCGAAGGCCGCTATCTCTGTTGTACAGGCGCCTGATAGCTCTTCTCGAACTTTCGCAACTTCTTTATCGTCGCGACTCTCTAACTGAGCAACCACCCTGCCTCTATAGGATTCTGCTGCGTGATCCGGATCGATATTTAAAACAGATAAACCTTCAACACCAGGTACTGGGACAGGACTATTTTGAAGTTTAATCCCAAGCATCTCATCTAGGTTTGATGCCGCATCGGTACTCACGAGCAAAACTCTTTTACCCGAATCCGCCAGCGTGATCGCAACCGCTGTTGAAAGTGATGTTTTCCCCACACCACCTTTACCGGTAAAAAATAAAAATCGAGTCGGCTTAGTTAGAATATTCATCCTACAAGTAATCCTTTAAACACCTGATCACGTCATGAATTTCATCTCTCACTCTTCTATAAACAGCGAGAATCTCTTCTTCATCACTCATCTCTTTTGTGAGTATCGGTGGATCCTGAAAACCAAGATGAACAACTTTACCACTTGGAAAGTATGGACAGTTTTCATGGGCATGATCGCAAACGGTGACGACATAATCAAAAGTCACCTTCGGAAGCTCATCTACGGTTTTAGAGTAATGACTGGAAAGATCCACTCCAACTTCTTTCATGACCTTCATCGCTCGCTCATTCATGCCATGTTTTTTTGTCCCGGCAGAATAAACATGAAATTCATTGCCCCAGTATTTTCTTGCCCAGCCTTCGGCCAACTGAGAGCGACAAGAATTTCCAGTACAGAGGAACATAATATTTTTCTTATTCATCATTGCCTTTAAGTAGAAGCTTTAACTCTTGGTAGATCATAGAAATAAAAAGGCTATCTTGGTATGGCCTAAAACAGGTCTGACGAAGCCTAAGTAGAAATACCTAAGGCAAATCATAAGACACTGAAAACATTGGAAATCTCTTTGACGGGCCTGGGTATAAAACCGGATTGGATAAAATGCTGCAATGTGTAAAAATAAACCATACCAAGTCAAAAGGTTTCTATGAAAAGCTTCACACTCATTATCTTACTCCTTCTCAGTTCTCACATTATGGCCTCTGGTCATAAGATTTTAGAAGTGGATCCCTATTCGATAGACTCATTAGGCAAACACTTTCCAAATGCGGTTGAAACTGAGACCATTTTAGACAATAGCCCCTATGATTATAAAAAAAGAATTGGCCCTCGAACCAAAGAGATTAAGAGTATTAATTATCAAGTTCTTATTCCTCACTTAATTGCAGTGATTAAGGAACAGAACAAAGAAATTCAAGAATTAAAGATCTCTAAAATGAGAAACAAATAAAGAGCTTTAACCTAAGAAATCGACTCCTAACTGCCTTTCTGTTCATTGGGATATTTAATCTCACATTAGTTTCTGTACTTGTTTATATTCACTCGCGAATGACTCTGATCGAAAGGGCGAATCATCACTTGGCCTCAGTGCGAAGTCTCACCGAACAAAAGCTCTCTCTCTACTTTAAAAATCTGAAAGCTGAATCTCTGTACAAAACGGATAAGCTTGTAAACGATGATACGCTCGAAAGTATTTGTGAAATAAGAAATCAGAAAGTTAAACTGAAGCAAGGCCAAGCTTGCCCTGCTTGGAAAACAATTCAGAATTATCCTGAATCCACATTCATCCACTACGGGAAAAATTCTTTCCTCTTAAAAAAAGAAAACACAATCTGGATCTTCAACCATGAAGGACTGAACAATCTCCTTCATCAAAGAGAGGGTCTAGGTTCATCTGGCGAAATTTATCTCGTAGGTAAAGATCATTTGATTAAAAGTGCTTCACGCTTTCTCACTGAGTGGCAAAACGTAAAGGTGAATAATCTCTCCGTAGAAAAAGGTCTCAAAAAACAAAAAGGCGTGGAGGTTGTTGATGATTATCGCCAAATCAAAGTTGTCAGCGCCTATACTCACTTCCAATTTGACCAACTGGAGTTTGTTCTCTTAAGTGAAATTGATTGGGACGAAGTCACTCTCCCACTTAAAGAACTACTATCGAATTTACTCATCATCGGTCTTCTGATTTTTTGCTTAAGCCTGATTATCGCACTTTTCCTTACCCGCTCGACACTCGGGTTTGTTTCTAAAATTCAAGAAGAAATCATTTCGTTAAACTCCCAATCCACTATCAACGTGCTCAGGGCCCAGGAAGAAGAAAGGCAGAAAATTGCCTACAATCTTCATGACAGCGTAGGCCAGTATTTAACCGCTTTGAAATGGGAACTTTCCCGACTTCACATCGAAAGCAAGGAAGTTGTATTCAGAGATAAGCTAGAAAAGCTCTTGAACCTCGCAGATACCATTATCAAAGAAATCCGAATCATCTCTCAAAACATCATGCCTTCAATTATTAAGGATTTTGGTTGTTTTGCTGCTATCAAGGACTATTTCTATCAACAGATAGAGGTGTATCCATTCTCCATCCAATGCGAATACCCAGAAGAAATTGAAAAAATAAATTTCAAGCAGGGTTTCCAAATCAATCTTTTCCGAATGGCACAGGAATTCACTCAAAATGCTGCCAAACATGCTCAGGCCCAAAACTTAAAACTCTCGTTTTCAAAAACCGAAGATACCCTGATAATGATTTATGAAGATGACGGGGTCGGAATGGATGAAAAGGGCCCTCTTCCTCACTCGCTCTTATATCGAGCAAAATTATTTGGAGGGAGAATGAATCGAATTCAAAGTGACAAAGGTTTAAAAATTCAAGTTGTTTTCAAACTAAGCGAAATAGTATGAATGAAAGTATTGAAATATTTCTTTTAGATGATCATAAAATCGTTCGCGATGGACTCAAGTCCATTCTTTCTCTTTTTCCAAATTTCAAAATCGTTGGCGAAGAGAGCCATTCCAGTAAATTTCTAAGCGCACTTCCCCACTTAAAATTCGATATTTTAATTTTAGATATTTCACTACCAGAAATTTCAGGCATCGAAGTTTTAAAAGAAGTAAAAAAAACTCGACCGGAAATCGCAGTGGTGGTGCTGTCTATGCACAACAATCCGGAGTATATGATTCGCGCCTTAAAAGCTGGAGCCGCGACTTATCTGACTAAAGATATACAGAGTGAGGTTCTGGTAGAGGCCCTCCTAGAAGTCAAAAAATCCGGAGTCTATTATCCATCCGAAATTAATCTTAATTCTCAGCCATTGGCACAGGAACCTTCAGAGAAAGGAGAAGTTCTCACCCAAAAGGAAAAAGATGTTTTAAGATTGATGGTGAAAGGCATGAGCTCAAAACAGATCGCTGCTGAGTTTGGCCTCAGCTCCCGCACCATTGAATCCCATCGCCTCAACATCATGAAGAAGCTTGGCACCTCCAACAGTGCTGAAACCATAGCCGTAGCGATCAAGCAGAGTCTTCTTTAGTTCCAACCACGTCATCACGGACCATAGAAATAAAAAAAGCCCCTTACGGAGCTTAATTTATCGATTTGTTTGGTGAAGTCTATCCAAGGTTGTTAAAGCTATACCTGTCTCTTGTAGAATAAGGAAATTCACCTGCCTGATGCTTTCTAACCGCATACCCAGGATATTTACCTTGTTTGATGGCAAGGATGAAGTTCTCTTTCGTCATAAGCACTTTCTTGCGAACATCAAAAAACTCGATATTCGCTCCAGTATTCGTCTCTTTGATCTTGATGACAAATGACTTTGGAATCCGCTTGATGCTTTTCTCGCCCTTGTATTTTCTTTTATCCTTTAAATCAATAATCAACTCTCCCGCTTTCAGCGCCTTCAGCAAAAAGTCGAAAAGTTCTTTCCCCGTTTTCACCTTTTTACTATATCGGCGCCCAACGGAATTGTTCCAGAGATCCATGTTCTCACTTGGAATCTCTTTATCACCAAATTTGAAGTTCTTAAACTCGTTCATCCTACCTAAGATGTCCGCTGTAGCTTCACCGAATTCCATCGTGTATCTGCCACTTACGTAGGCATGTCTTAAAGCATCAATGTCATTATTGCCCAGCCCTTTGGCATATTCGTCAATAGAACCATCAGGCTTTTTTGGCATCGGCTTGTAGTGAGAATCGATAAGTTGATAGACCTCTAGCCTTGCCTCAAGCATGAGAGTAAGAATTTTTGGACCTTCCATAAATTAGATCTTCCCTTCAACAGCCAAACGAAAAAAAGTTCCGGCAATTCCGATGAAAAATGTCACTGAAGAGAATATGAAGACTATTGAAAGTCCCAAGAGATGCTTTAGCCTGTATTCAGGGAACTTGTCGAAGTAAAAAAGAGCAAAAATCGTAATCAAGAAAATTGGTGTAATAAAAAAGCCAAGTTTTCCCAGAATAATTACTAAGCCTGCATTTAGCAGACCAAACATACTTCCGTTACCTAGTACATTTTTCCAATTCGGAAGATGTTCTGGGCGTTTCACAAGAAGATATGCCGTACCCAAGAGGAAAAGGAATCCTCCAACACATTTTAAAAGAATCATACTCAAAGTAACTTGATGATAGACTTGTTCCATTCCTTCACATCCTAGCACTTAATTAGGCGCCTTAGACCATCTGAAAGCTAGATAAATCATCTAATAAAAATTAGTGTTTCAAATTAGACAAAAATTCTTTTTGCTCTTCTACTCATTCCTTCAACAATCAGTTCAAGCGTACCGGCATTAAGATCCTTATCAAGCTCACTGGCCCTATAGTTAAAATTCTCAAAGCTGTTTTTTATCTCGTCGAAAATCCTTTCAACGTCATCTTTTGATATGAGGCACTTGTTCGCCGTCTCAAGGTAGTGCCGCTTCAATATCTTGTCGAAGTTATAGTGATTAGAATTTCCAATTCCCATCGCGAGTCTTAGCTTCTGAAGTGCTCTTTTTTCTCTCGCATGAAGGAAATAACCACTCATCACATCGTAAAAGGGAGTCATTCTGAACCCCTTCTGATTCATGAAGATGCTAAAGTTCTTTGCGTGACCATCAGTCGCGTACAAAAGATCAAAAATTATTATCCCCTTAAAGAATTCAAACCTGTCGCTAGCTTCCTGAGATCCCGCCAAAAACTTTGAAATAGCAACAATCCCTGGGCCTCCCTCGTTTTGATACTTCTTATAGGGAGACACTCCCAAAGCTTGGCACATATCTTCCTGAGGGATTCGCAGGATCACATCCTTCCCATCATCTTTTAACCATCGGCGATCGAATCGCTCAACCACCAGCACTCTTTGGTCTTCAAATCTTTCAATCGTTGCCTTGCAACTCTTAAGACCAAACTTTTCCATGATGAAGAGCGAAGCCCATTCGTTGTCTACACTATCATCAAAATTAATATCCATCCCCAAGGCCCCAATCGGAGTTTTGATGATATGAGTAGTAGGTGTTTGGCCATGTGGCTCGCACCAGTTCTTGCCAACTTTAAGTAGTGCTGTCTTCTCCTGGGCTCCTGCGATAGATAGCCTGAAGTCATCCTCTTCCATTCCAAGCGGACTGATAGAGCCGAGTCCTCGGATTTTATTAGCTATCGCTTTAGTGCTTAATTTTGAATAATTCATCTCAAAGATCGATGGCTCACCTCTGTCTTCAGGGAGAAACGTAAGGGCCCCAACGCAATCCTTTCCTACGACTTCCAATATGTCGAACGGTCTTGTACTTTCTGCTCCAAACTTCTGGGCGACTAATTTTTTAATGTCATCGTTGTCTGGCAGAAGATTATCGAAATACCTCGAAACAATTTCTCCCTTGTACTCCTGTTCCTGGATTGGAAGAGACTGTGAAATTGCAAAACCATCTTGAATCCACTCCTCTTGGTACTGAAATGATATCTGTCCTGACGAATCTTTCTTCAGGATTCCCACTCTTGCACCGTTTAGAAAAACATTCAGCGCCTTCCCTGCTCTTTTACGTCCCATCTCTTAAACCTCATCCAAGTAGCTAAGCACGGCCCGAACCTTGCTTTTACCACTTAGTTTTGCTTTGACCGTACCTGGACTTGATAGTTCAAGGTTTAGTTTTAAGGCTTGGACAATTTTGAAGAAGGAATCTAGTGTTCCCTTCCCACTTTCCACGTCACTGATGGTTGGTTGCCGCATGTTCATCATTCTTGCCAAATCTGCTTGAGAAAGATTCTGCTGCTTGCGAAGCCGCTTAAGTGCGAGTCCTACTTTCTTGGGTGTATTGATGTTATCAATTCGAAGGCCTTCATCTGTCTTCATTTAAGCTCCATACGCTTTTTGGTATTAAACCATTTTATACTAATTATCGTATTTTTTGCAAATATACTTAAAATAGTATTGACTTCACTGCTAGATGAAAGTAATTTCAGCAACTTAGTTTCGTTTGCTTGAGGCCGTTAAATTTTACGGAAATAAAAAAGCCTCGCGGAAGCGAGGCTAATTTAATCTTTCCGAGCTTGGTGGAGGTGGTGGGAATCGAACCCACGTCCGAAAAACCTTCCAGTAGAGAGTCCCACGTGCGTCTCTGGTAAGTTAGTACCAATACTATTTTTGATTTTTACTGAACCAACAAACAGTCGTTGCTTTTAAAGAGTAACAACACCTGATCTCTTTGCGGTTTAGATTTCGAACGTTCCGCCAACGTTTTTACCAGCTTTTTGTTATCGGTGCT
>CANFNX010000111.1 GCA_947448495.1 Bacteriovoracaceae bacterium
ATCTATGTTGCGATCTGGTTTTATATTGCGACCATCGTAACTGTAGCGGTTCTTCACATTGTGAACTCAATGGAGCTTCCAGTAAGTTTCTTGAAGTCTTACTCGATGTACGCAGGTGTTCAGGATGCCCTTGTTCAGTGGTGGTATGGACATAATGCTGTTGCATTTTTTCTAACGACACCTTTTTTGGGTCTCATGTACTACTTCGTACCAAAAGCGGCGAACCGTCCCGTTTACTCTTATAGACTTTCCATAATTCACTTTTGGTCTCTTGTGTTTATCTACATTTGGGCGGGGCCGCATCACCTTCTTTATACGACTCTACCTGAATGGGCACAAACTTTAGGGATGATTTTCTCAGTTGCTCTTTGGATGCCAAGCTGGGGAGGGATGATCAATGGTCTTATGACTCTCAGAGGTGTTTGGAATAAAGTGAGAACTGAGCCAGGTCTTCGCTTTATGGCAACATCACTTACTTTCTACGGTATGTCGACGTTTGAAGGGCCTCTTCTTTCTATCAAATCTATCAATGCTATTGCGCACTTTACAGACTGGGTTCCAGGTCACGTTCACTCCGGTACTATCGGTTGGAACTACATGCTTATTGCCGGTATTCTCTTCTATCTTGTTCCAAAACTTTGGAATACGGAGCTTTACTCGAAGAAACTCGCTCATGCTCAATTCTGGCTCGCAACCATCGGTCTCGTCTTCTACATCGTATCGATGTGGGTTGCTGGTATCACTCAGTCTCTTATGTGGAGAGCGATGGATGCTTCTGGTCGCTTGATTTACCCTAATTTCATTGAAACAGTGGTTAAAATTGTTCCGATGTACTGGGTTCGTGCGATTGGTGGGACACTGGTTCTTATTTCGTTCCTCATTATGATTTACAACCTTTATAAAACTGCCAAGAAAGGTTCTGTGGCCCAAGATGAAGAATATGAAGCTTATGCGCTTGATGAATCTTCAATTGAAAAAGACGCTAGTTCTCACCGTAAACTTGAAGGATGGCCGATGGTTTTTGCCGTTCTATCACTTCTGGCAATTTTAGTGGGCTCGGCGATTGAACTTGTTCCTTCTCTGCTGGCCGATAAATATATTGTTAAGATCGATGCCATTAAGCCCTATAGCCCCCTTGAGCTTTTAGGGCGTGATGTTTATATCAAAGAAGGTTGTTACGTTTGTCACTCTCAAACTGTTCGACCGATGTCTCACGAAGTGCTTCGTTATGGGAAAGCTTCAGAAGCGGCAGAGTTTGTTTATGATCATCCATTCCAATGGGGGTCTAAGCGTACGGGACCAGATCTTGCCCGCGTCGGTGGAAAGTATCCTGATATGTGGCACTACCGTCACTTCTATGAGCCTCGCGATGTCACGGCCGGCTCAATCATGCCTCGTTATACTTGGCTTTTTGACAACAAAATTGACTACAGCACACTTTCAAAAAAAATGTCTGTCATGCACGCCTTGGGAGTTCCTTACTCTGCTGAAGAAATCGCCAATGGTGTGACTTCAGCTCAGGCGCAGGCCAAAGTGATTGCAGATGGGTTGGTGACAAGTGGTGTTCCGGCGAAGATCGTTGACAAGGAAGTCGTCGCACTCATCGCTTACATTCAGCGCATTGGTGTTGATTTTTCAAAAGTGGAGGCCCCATGAAACAAGCCGTTTTAGGTCATTTTGACTTGCCATGGATTCCTGTCACAGCACTATTACTCTTTGTGGTCTGCTTCGCATCTTATACATATTGGACGTTCAAGAAAATGAATCGACCATTGTATGAACAGGCATCAATGATTCCGTTGGAGGATGCAGCGAAGGCTTCCTCAAGAAAGGGAGGAAAATAATATGAGCGATAATAAAAAAAGTGATCCTAAATTAGACGTCCTTCCAGATGAAAAACATCTTCTCCTTGATCATGATTATGATGGGATTCAAGAATTAAATCACCCATTGCCATCATGGTGGAATTTTTTCTTCTATGTAGGAATCCTTTTTGGTGTGGGGTATTTCATCTATTATTCGATCATGGGGGGACCATCACTTCGTGAAGAGTTCAAAAAAGATTACGCTAAAGTGGTGGCAGCTCAAGAAGAATTCAAAAAAATTCATAGCGCCTTTAAAGTTGAAAAATATGAGTCGGTCGCTAATGCTGAAGGTATCAAAAAAGGTGAGGAAGTTTTCGTCAACAACTGTCTTCCTTGTCACGCAGAAGGTGGGAAAGGAGACATCGGTCCAAATATGACGGATGAATATTGGCTGGTGGCCAAAGGAACACCTGAGACGATTTATAATGTCGCGTTCAATGGTTCTGAGGCCAATGGAATGCCAGCTTGGGGCGAAGTTTTAACCACGGATGAGATTTATCTTGCTGTGGCCTATGTGATGAGTTTAAAAAATACTCATGCTAAAGGTGGAAAAGAGCCGCAGGGGGAGAAGATTGAAAACTAAGAATATTTACGACTTAGATCCTGAAAGGCTCGCAACAACTGACGAGCATGGGAATCGCGTTTACCTCTACCCAGAAGATGTGAAGGGTGTTTGGAAAAGTCGTCGTAAAGTTTTCTATTGGTTTTTAATTGGTCTTTATTTGGTTCTTCCGTGGTTTTATATCAATGGAAAACCGGCCCTTTTGATAGATATTTCAAATCGAGAATTTACAGTTTTAGGCTCTACTCTTCATGGGGTAGAGCCCATTTTATTTTTCCTCCTAGTTGCTTCTGGAATTTTTCTCGTCGCCTTTGCGACCAGTCTTTTTGGTCGTGTGTGGTGTGGCTGGGCCTGTCCGCAGACCGTTTTCATCCAGAGTATCTTTTTAAAAATTGAAGCCTTGGTTGAAGGCAAGGCACGAGAAAGAAGAGAATTAGATCAGGCTCCATGGAACTTTAATAAAATATTAAAGCGAACAATCAAATGGTCGCTTTTTACGATCATATCTCTTCATATTGCTCATACTTTTATTGGATATTTTGTCGGTCCTAGAGAACTCTTTGCGATCACAATGCATGCACCAACTGAGAATTGGGGCACTTTTGTTGCCACGATGCTCGTGACGACTATTTTTCTATTGGATTTTGGTTGGTTTCGAGAACAGTTCTGCTTAATAGCATGTCCTTACGGAAGAATTCAATCAGTGGCGATGGATGAAAATTCTTTGGTCGTTTCATACGACGTGAAAAGAGGTGAGCCTCGCCGAGGAGCTGAGGGGGTGGAGCGCTCTGATGAAGGTGATTGCATCAATTGCTATAACTGTGTCAAAGTCTGTCCAACCGGGATCGATATTCGCCGTGGGACCCAGTTGGAGTGTATTGCTTGTACTCAGTGTATCGACGCTTGTGATGATATTATGACGAAGCTAAAAAAACCGAAAGGTCTGATTCGTTATAGTTCGGAAAATGAAATTAATGGTAAGCCAAGGAAAGTGCTTACGATTCGATCTTCGATTTATATTTCCATATCGATCATCTTTGTTTCTGCTTTTTTGTATTTTCTCAATGCTAGCACGAATTTGAATTTAGTCTTCTTGCGTGCAAAAACACCTTTTCAGGTGATTGAAAGTGGACGCACAGTTGTGAATCACTTTACTTTGAAAATGACTCATCAGGGGACACAGACTTATAAAGTAAATTTTGCGATTCAAAATCCTGAACTCAAAGACAAGGTTTTGGTTGTGACACCCATCCATCCGACAATGGTTGATATCCCCGAAAAGAAAATTGTTATTTTCTTTAAATTCTCCCCACAGATTCTCATTGCGGGAACTCGAGCTGTTTTAGTTGATGTGATTGATGAGACGACTCAGCAAGTTGTTGCGTCGAAGGAGGTTGTGCTTGTCGGCCCAGCTCATTAGTTGGCTTTCGGATTTTAAGACCTTCTTTCCTGTCGTTTCCTTTATGGCCGGGTTGGGGGGAAGTCTCCATTGCGTGGGTATGTGCGGAGGTTTAGTCACTGCAACCTGTGATAAGAAAAATGATGTTTTTCGCTATCAAATGGGAAGACTTCTCGGGTATCTCACATTGGGTGCCCTGGCCGGGGTTCTAGGCTCTTTTTTAACTTTTAATTCCCTTCATCCGGTATTTAATATTATTCCTTCGCTCATCATTGGGGGGCTCTTCATTTTTTGGGGGCTCAAAAATTTTCAAGGCAAAAGAGCAGAGGTGCCTACTCCGAAATTTCTAGGGAAAATCTATCATCAACTTTGGAATCTTCTGGTTAAAGGCAATGCAAATGTGAGTAAGGCGTTTTTTACAGGTCTCATTTCTGTTTTTCTCCCGTGTGGTCTTCTTTATGGAATTGTCCTTGGAACCTTATCTTTAAGTCACTTCTATGAAGCACTTCCAGCGATGTTTTTTTTCTGGCTGGGGACAGTCCCAAGTATGGTGAGTGCCCCGAGTTTGATAAGAAAAGTGATTCGTCCTTTCCAGTCCAAATTACCGAAGACTTTCGGTGTAGGACTGATGGTCATTGGTCTTTTGACTGTCAGTCTCAGAATGGTCAAATTTTATAAAACAAATCAAAATAGTCAGGATGTCGCGGTAGAGAAGCTGCTGAATTGTCATTAGCCTGCCATTCCATTGAGCTAGGAAGTTGAACTTCATCTTTCAAAAAATCTGAATTTCCCCGATACTATCTTTTTACTTTTCAATATCAGGATGAGGCATGCAAAAATTCCTAAAGAGTTTATCCTTTCAAATCATTCTCGCTATGTTGTTAGGGGCCCTCATCGGTTCTTTTTTTGGGAAAGAATTGGGTGCCATTGGAGAGTTAGGTAAGGTTATCATTACCCTTATTAAGGCCGCGGCAACACCACTGCTGTTTTTTGTCATTTTATCTTCCATCCTGACTTCAGAAATTTCCGGTAAGTTAGGAACAAAATTAATTCTTGTGAATGTCCTGAATTCGGCTTGTGCTCTCACGATTGGTATCGGCCTTTCCAAACTTTTTAATGCCGGTGAAAGCCTGGCATCCCTTCAAAGCTCACTCACGCCTAATGAGCAGTTGGCCAAATATGCAGGCCAGAAAATTAATTTCATTGAAAATTTTAAAAGTTACTTTCCTGAAAGTTTTCTCAAGCCGTTTGTCGATAATGCAGTTATTAGTCTCATCTTTGTAGCCTTGATCCTGGGATTTGCTCTTAAAAAAGTTAAACGAACTGGGAATGATCATGAGCGAGAGCTGATTGAGCGCTTTACCCATTTTTTAACATTGATGTCAAAAATGTTCGAAGTGGCGCTCACTTGGCTTGTTCATTTAGTTCCTATCGCCGTTTTTGGGGTCGTGGTAAAAACGGTAGGGGAATATGGTTTCGAACCACTCAAGGGACTAGGCTACTATGTAGGAATTGGGTTATTAGGATTGTTTCTGCATGTTTTCTTTGTTTATCAAGGGTGGCTTATTTTCAAAAAAATTCCGCTGAAATATTTCTGGAAGAAAGTGAAGAATACTCTGATTTACGCTTGGGGAGTGAATTCAAGCTTGGCCACACTTCCTCTTACGTTAAAAAACTTAGATGAAATGGAAGTCGATAAGAAGGCTTCTACTCTCGGCGCCTGTGTCGGCACGAATCTCAATAATGATGGCATTCTCCTTTATGAGGGAATGGCGGTTTTTTTTGTCGCTCAGGCAGCGGGCATCCATATGGATCTCTCGACTCAACTCACGGCTGCCTTTGTTTGTATTCTTGGAACGATCGGCATTGCTGGAATTCCAGAGGCCGGGTTTATTACCCTTTCCCTGGTGTTGACTACGGTTGGACTTCCGACAGAAATTCTTCCCATGCTCTTAACTGTGGATTGGATTTTGGGCCGCGGACGCTCCGTTGTGAATGTCCTTGGTGATATGACGGTCTCAATTGCCCTAGATGAAACTAAAAAGCGAGGGATCCAATGAAAAAAAAATCACTTATGTTAATGGCCTTCATGATGGCCTTGCCTCACGCCCATGCTGTGACTTACGAAGCTGTCAAAGACGTATATAAGTATGACCAATATCCCGAATACGTCGCTCTCTTGTCTGAGCTTAAAACGCACGGGGAATTTGAAGAGAAAGTGATTTCTGAAGAAACCACGATCGCGCCCAAAAAAATGAGTCGCGGAGAACAAATGGTTGAAGAGGCGAAGGCCCGCAATCGTGCCCTGATTGCTCAACAAAACGCAACTGAGAAAAAACAAAATGAGAACCTCAATCAATTATCTGAGCTCGATCGAATGAAGCTTGAAGATCAGCAAATTCGAGAGGGATGGAAAAAACAAGTTCTGGATCAAAGAAAGCAGTGGCAAAGAGAACAGGAGATTTTTCTTGGTCGCCTAAAGGTTTATAAAGAAAATACCTTCGTGGTGCCTGCACCAGTGGTGAAAATTGTCGAAAAAAAGTTGGCTTCCAAACTTCCAAGTGTATATATCGTTAATAAAGCCTTTGAAATTACGGTGAGAGATCAATTTAATCGACCTACATGTTCAGCCTTTGCGGGTATTAGAGCGATTGAAATTCTCCTCTCACAAAACAAAATTGATAAAGATCTCTCAGAACAATATTTTTATTGGTCCAGTAAACCGAACTGTCAGCAAAGTCCCTGTGGAGAGAAAGGTTCTTGGGTGAATGCTGCCTATCGCTTTTCACAGAAAAGTCCTGTGGTCGATATTCCGGATGAGTCAAATTGTTCTTATTCGACTGACCAAGTTGAAAAAAATGAAACTCAAATTCCGCTTCCAAATCAATGTCATCTTGGACAAGTGAAGGTGGAGAGTTTCGAGGATGTCCTCGCTCTTGCGGATGTGGTTGAGAAAATAAAAAATAATATTCCTGTGATCATGGCCGCCAAACTTTCCGAAAACTTCTACAGAAACCAAGGCCTTGTGACCTTCAGTGATTCAAAAAAATCTCTGGATCAGAAGATGGATGGCCATGCCCTTGGACATGCTTTTTTAGGAATAGGGGTGATGGAGTTGCCGGCCAAGCTTAAGGCCATCGAAGGGCAGTATTGCATTGTGATCGCTAATAGCTGGGGAAAAGGTTGGGGAGCAGGGGGTTACTCTTGCCTGACTGAAAAGTGGCTGACGCAGTTTCGACAAAGTGCAGCTTTTGTAGCCGTAAAAAAAATCTCTTTAAAGGGAAGATGATTTGTCGGCCATTCTCTTTGAGATTCGCCCTTACGTGCTAGGTGTTTTTGTTTATAATTAATTTAACATGCTATTAGTAAAATCTTTTTTGAAATTTAGTGAGATCCACGGGGTTGGCTGTTTTACAGCTGAAGATATCAAGGCCGGCCAAATTGTTTGGCAACTCGATCCCGTGCTTGATGTTGAATTTGATGAGGATAAGCTTAAGACTCTCTCTCCGGCAGTTGTAGAGTTTTTAAAAACCTATGCTTATGGGCAAGACAGTGGATCAAAAAAAACTTATATCCTCTGTGGTGATCATGCTCGCCACATGAACCATTCAGATCATCCCAATCTCATAGAATCGGGTGGTAACACAGCTATTAATCTGGCGGCGCGAGATATTAAGGCCGGTGAAGAATTGACATGCAATTATAATGATTTTGATACTGAAGCTCACTATAAATTAAAAAAGAACTAATATGAGTAAAGAAATGAATGAAGTGCATCTTGATGGAAGACCCCACATTGATCTTTGTGATTTGCTGAAGGTGGCCGGACTTTGTCAAACAGGTGGTGAAGGCAAGCACCATGTGGCTGCAGGCGAAGTTAAAGTGGATGGAAAAGTAGAACTAAGAAAAAGGGCCAAGATTCTGGCCGGTCAAACAATAGAGTTTCAAGGTAAAAAAGTTAAAGTGCTATGAGCTTACGGGAAGTTTTTTGCCAAGATGCCATCGAGTGGCTCACTCAGCAAAAAATTATTCCTCATTCCTCCTACCTTGCCTCACTACCAGATATTTCAGAGTTTCCTCAGTACTCACTTAGCGAATGGAAAAATTGGTTTATTCAAACCGCTGGGCTTATTCTGAGTCGAACGCCTGATAGTGGAGTGACTCTTTTTTTTCAGTCCGACATCAAACACGATGGGGAGTGGGTGGATAAGGGGTATTTGTGTCAGAGAGCAGCTGAAGAGAGAGGACATAAATTGCTATGGCATAAAATTATCTGTCGCGCACCAGCTGGCATCGCCACTTTTGGTCGTCCTTCTTACTCTCATATTCTTTGTTTTTCAAAAAATCTCAAACTAGATATGGCAAAATCGACTCCAGATGTTTTACAAGATTTGGGGGAGAAAACTTGGCAAAGAGGCATGGGCCTAGAGGCTTGCCTCATGATTGGAAAATTTCTTTCAGAGCAAACTCAGACTACAACCTTGATCAATCCTTTTTGTGGTGAAGGAAGCATGCTGGCAGCTGCCAATGCATTCAACTTGAATGCTATTGGTATTGAAAGAAGCCCAAAAAGAGCGACTAAGGCCAAAGAGCTTAAACTTAATCTTCTACAAAAAAGCTGGGAATAGGCCAATGAAAGATGTTCTCTCAAGGAATCGTGATCTTCTACCACCCTGTCGTCCTCCATTCTGGGCGCCAACTGGTCATCTGCAAACGGTCCTTGGACATTTAATTCCCTCAGGGAAATTGGCCACCGCTGGTGGCCTTTGTGAAATTCCTCTGAACAAACCTCAAGAGAAAATCATCGCCCATTATTATCCAGGTGAAAAAGATATAGCTGTCTATGTTTTTCATGGTCTGGGTGGAAGTGCAGATTCAGGTTATATGCATAGGACCGCACAAATCGCCCAAGAGTTAGGCTATCACGTGTTTGTTGTGAATCATCGCGGATGTGGCGAGGGAAAAAGATTTGCCCAAGAAATTTATCATTCTGGGCGCGCCGAGGATCTGTCAGCAGTGTTTAGCTTTGGGAAGTCTTTATTACCTAGTTGTGTTCATATTGGAATTGGCTTTAGTTTGAGTGCAAATGCTCTATGTCTTCTGAGTGCCGGACAAAGAGGTGAGGTTCTTCCCGATGCTGCGATTGCAGTGAATGGGCCCATCAATCTTCTCAGGGCATCTCTTCAGTTAACTCAAGGATTCAACGCCTTTTATGATCTGAATTTTCTGATGGATCTAAAAGCTTACATGAAAATGAACCGAAGTCAGGATAGTCAGCGCCTAAGCGGGTTGAGAACACTACGAGATTTTGATGATGCTGTGACCGCCCCATTAGGTGGTTTTAAAAATAAAGAGCATTATTACGAAGAGTGTTCGGCAAAAAAGTATTTACCAGCAGTCAAAATACCTTTGATTCTGTTGACCGCCGCGGATGATCCATTTGTAAGTGTCATAGATTATCTTGAAGCAAAGCTTTCAAACTCCACCTATCTTCATCTCGAAAAAGTGGGGGGGCATATGGGGTATTTAAGCATGGAAGAGGGGAAACTCGTTCGATGGTTAGATCTGACGCTCAAAAATTATCTGCTAACTTTTGAGCGTCAGTTCGCCTAGGATCTTTCAGGGAAAATGTTTTTTAATTTATGGATGAGAGAATCGATACTGAAGGGCTTATCGAGAAAGCCATTGATCATTGATTTTGCTTTAAGATCATGCAGTTCCCCGTTATCAATCCCTCCCGTCATGAGTACTATTCTGGGTTCATTCATATTCACTTCACGGAGCTTTTTTACCAGCTCAACTCCATTCATCATGGGCATTTTCACATCACTAATGACCAAGTCGTATTGATCCTTTGATAATAAGTCCATGGCTTCTTGTCCATTCTTGGCAAGAGTGACTTTGCCTACTGTCTCCTGGAGATAAATCTCGGCAATTTGTCTAATATCTTCCTCATCATCAACAACTAAAACACGAAGAGAGCGAAGCTGATTGCCCGCTTGGGGAATTTGCGCTTCAAGTGGTTTTTGTGCTGACGCACTTTCCTGAAGAGGCAAGAGGATAGTAAAAGTTGTTCCTTGATTCGGTACGGAATCAAAAAAGATATCTCCATTATGCTCTTTAATGATCGTGCTCACGATGGAGAGTCCCATGCCTGTACCTTTATTCAAGTCTTTCGTGGTAAAAAAGGGGTCAAAGATTTTATCTTTGATTTGTTCAGGAATGCCTTTGCCATTGTCTCTTACTTTGACGGAGATAAAACCACTGACTTCGGCCATTTCGATATCGATATGGCGTTCTTTTTGACCTTCTGTTGCATCTTTGGCGTTGGCAATTAAATTAAAAATGACTTGTTCAAGTCTGCCTTTATTACCATGAACAAATAATTTTTCTTGCTTCGGATTACTCAGGTTAAGATGAATTCCTTCTTTCTCATATATTTCAT
>CANFNX010000112.1 GCA_947448495.1 Bacteriovoracaceae bacterium
AACCACGTCTCCAACGGCATCAAATCTCATTATTCACTCTGCCAAACTAGTGGCTGTTCAGACAGCTGCAACGGCTTCCAGTATCTATATCCCTCTGACATCGCTACCTACTGGAACAGCCTCAATCTCAACTACAAATTCAACCAATACATCGTCGATGGCGTCCCCGCTCAATCAATATTTTCCATCCTACACTTTTAATGCAACGAAATTTAGTCGTATTGATTCAGTTGAGCTGTATTTTGTAGGCTCTGAAACAAGCGGGACCCAAGCTTGTATTGCCTTGTTTAATAAGAATACCAATACGATGATTGGCTCTCAACTTTGTCAGGCCACAACAGCAACAACAGAAACACTTTTACCATCCACAACGACTGCTGTGTCTACTTATGTCACTCCGGCCCAGTTAAATGCGTTAACCACAGATACTGAAATCGAAATTCGCTTCTGGAGCAGTGTGAGTGGTAAAACGGCAAACCTTTTCAAAGCAGGGTTAAAATTAAATATGGTCGGGTTATATAACGTAAAAGCTATTCAGCGGGCTGTGCCAGCTGTCAGTGCCTTATCAGCGACAACAAATTACAACACCCATAGAGTTACAAGCTTTACTTCAAATTTTGGAGCAGCTGTGATGAATGATTATGTTGATTGTCGCTTTGGAGCTGTCACAAATGGTTCGGGTGTATTAACACTTAAAGATTACGGAACAGATCCAATGAGCACAACGGCAACTTCGACCACAACTCCATCATCGACCATCACAGCTTCTCAGATCACCATGTCGAATCAGGCGCAGTACAGCTCATCGGCGGCAGGTCCACTAGCAACCACTGGAACCCATCACATGTTTATTGATTATGCTCACACATCAGGAAGTTTCAACTTACAGCACTGTCTTTACCAACAAGAAGCGGCTTACTAATTTATTTGAGCTTCAATCGAATGGGGCCTTTAAAGTTTGTAGGATCAACGACCTTACCAGACTGAGTGATTTGAATTTTTTCCTCGTGGGCCAGAAGCCTTGCACTCCGGCGCACATGCTCCATCATGATTTTATCTTGCTTCAACTCTGGAGGCAGGACCTCACTAGGACAAATGGTCTTGAGGGGACCTCGTTCATTGAGAAGCGATAAAATGGCCTCGCGATAATCAAACTTATTTTTGTTTCTACGGCACTCATCACTACAATACTTAATTTCAGGCCAGTTTTTCTCCCACTTCTTTCGATACTCGATGGTGCGCCCACAACTGCTGCAGATTTTTGTTTTGGTATTATCTTCTTTCATGTCTTTGACATTTTACCAAGGCCTGATGAAGTGTCTAGGCTTTGTGTATTCAAAGAAGCGAGGATCTGTTCTAGGATGAACTTATGAGTATATCCAGACTGTTAAAAGAAAAATTTGAAAGCTTTGACCTCGAGGAAAGAGACCGGATCATCAGAATGGGCTGGGAAGATCGCACCAGCTATGATGCAATCAGGCTTCAATTTGGTCTCTCGCCCTCTGAGCTCGTGCATTTTATGCGTTTTTCACTCGATGAAAGTAGCTTTAAGCGATGGCGGCGACGTGTGTTTGAGCAGGGTAAGTTAAAGAATAACCCCCACAAAGACTTTCGATTCAAATGTAAATCTCAACGTATGGATGGCAGTACGAAAAACTATCGTTGATCAATCCGAATCAAATTGAAAATCGAAAGCACATCCAGAGAATCTTATTACCTAAGTGCCAAACGGGCCGAAACCAAGGACGAATAAAAGTTTTGAGCCTAAGCTTGATCCGATCGCCCTCACGAAAAAATTCTAGCTGCAAAGGTCTCACAAGCCTAAAACTGATCACATAAGAGCCATAAAAATAATTGAGGCCCCGATAGCTCGAGGTGACCTCACCGATGGCCCCATGGACACTCAGAAAAGGTCCATGATGGATGTTAAGCTCTCCAGGGGAAAACTCTCCTTCTTGGGAAGAAGCGACGAATTCCACTTGATAGGGAAACAGCTGACCCTTGGTAAAAGTTTCTCTGCGCTGGAGTTTTTTCCACACATCAGTGACTTTTTGTTCTGAAAAATCAAAGCTGCGCTCAAACACATCTAACACAAAACCTTCTGGAGTGCTTAATTGCTGATTCATTGCGACCTCTCCACTCTGACTCTTGCTTCATCACCCTTAAAAGAAACAACATACAAAATGGGATTACAGCAAACTTCACAGTCAGTGACCATCTCCTGTTGATGGCCATCTTCAGGATAAAACTCCATCCAAATTTGCTCTCCACAATAGGGACACTGAACTGAAAAATTGGTTTCCATTGTTGATTCCTAATCCTGAAGTTCCTTGAGGGTTGCATATTCAAGCATCTTTTCATGGGTCGCCTCTAGATCAAGCTTTGGGGCCATTCCCGCCTTTTTAGCCTCTAGCCAGCGTAGGGCACAGAGGCACCACTTATCACCAGGCCTTAGACCTGGAAAGTTCCACTGAGGTCTTGGAGTCATGAGATCATTTCCACGACTTTTGGTGAACTCTAAAAACTCTTTGGTTAATGTCGCACAGGCCACATGTGTCCCATGATCCTGAGGACCCGTGTGACAAAAACCATCACGATAGAACCCCGTTTTTGGTGAATCACAGCACTTTTTTAGATCCGTGCCCAAAACATTCTTGGCCATAGCAAACTCACTTAAAAGGAGCATAAAAATTAGCTTCATTTGTCTAAGATTCTCATACTGACAAGTTAAATTAAACTGGATTTAAGCTATACAGACGGGATGGGCCAGGCTCCTTAATAGTGTATTAAATTCCCTTTATCGCCTTGTTGAGTGACACGGCCCTGATTCGAGGCTAATGTCCTCAGATGATGACGCCCCCAACTTCCCTTCACTCTTTTAAATCCATCCAACCTCGCTTCCAAGGCGCTCAAAACGAACTGGTCGATTGGATTCTCAATGTTCACTCTCGTTCCATGGAGCTAGCGGATGTGCCGGACCGTGAGCGGCTAAAAAATGTGCTCAAACGATTTTGCGTGAGTGAAAAGCAAATTGAAAAAAGATTCTATGAAATTGACCGAGATTTTATCTACCAGATTTCAAAAAACGCTCTCTCAGGCACTGATATTGGAGTCCGGCATGAATTTTATAAGCAGCGCTGCCTTGAGATCGTGCAAGAGATGTATCTAGAGGCCGAAATTCCAGAGCATCTCATTCACGTCACTTGTACGGGTTATCTCGCACCAAGTAGTCCGCAAATCTACTTTAGTGACAAAGTGAAAGCACCAGAAGTGACTCATGCTTATCATATGGGCTGTTATGCCTCTCTTCCCGCTGTGAGGATGGCAGATGCCTTTACTCAGGCGAGAAATCAACAAGTCGATATCGTCCACACTGAAATGTGTAGCCTCCATTTGGACCCTGCTCGCCATTCACCTGAGCAGATGGTGGTTCAATCTTTATTTGCCGATGGACACATGAAGTACACGGCCGACAGCCGCTTCACCGGCCGACGGATGGAAGTGCTCGCCGTAAAAGAAAAAATTATTCCCGGCTCTGCTGATGATATGACATGGGTGCCTTCGCCCACTAGTATGCAAATGACTTTGTCGAAAGAAGTTCCGGAAAAAATCCGCGGCCACCTTCCCGCCTTCCTGCGGGAGATGACCCAAGATCCTTTTGAAAATGTTATTTTTGCCATTCATCCAGGTGGCCCAAAGATCATCGATTCCATACAGTCCTATCTCGAACTTTCTGATGAACAAGTCGCCTTTAGCCGCAAAGTTTTAAAAGAAAGAGGCAACATGTCCTCGGCAACTCTACCTCATGTGTGGAAAGAGATTCTTGATTCAGACTACTCCGGAAAAGTCATAAGCCTGGCCTTTGGCCCGGGTCTAACAATCTTCGGTGGTCTGTTTACGGTGAAGTCGTGATGTCTTGGTATCTACCCTTCATGCTTCAGGGTGTAGCGATGTTTGTGGATGAATTTTATTTTCATGAAAAACGCGGTTTGCAGCTGTGGGAAAAAGTGGGACATCCGCTGGACACCATCACTGTTTTACTCACTTACAGCTACCTGCTTTGGGGATCAGCGGATCTCACGACCTATATCTGCCTGAGTGCCTTCTCATGTCTTTTTATCACCAAAGATGAATTTGTTCATACGAAAGTCTCACCCGCGGCCGAGCATTGGCTCCACGCTGTCCTTTTTATTTTGCATCCGATCTGCTTTCTTGCAGCTTACTCTCTTAAGCTTCAAGGAGAAGTAGAATTTCTTAAGATTCAAACCTTAGTGGTTTTCATATTTATGTTCTATCAGGCCTTGCGCTGGAGCTATGCATGGGGAAGAAAAACGAAGTAGATAATTCAATTTATGATAACTACGGGGATGAGTGGTATACCGCTGTGGATGACCCAATTGCCCTCTTGCGGGCCGAAAACAAGGTCAAAGCACCATGGATACTAAGCCGAATTCCAAACTCCTCTGTCGTCCTCGACGTGGGCTGTGGCGCAGGCTTTTTAACCAATGAGCTCGCCCTGGCCGGTCATCAAGTCACGGGAGTGGATCTGTCTGAATCAAGCCTCAAAGTGGCGGCCCGCTACGATCAAACTCAAACCGTGAGGTATCAAGTGGCCAACGCTTATGAGCTGCCCTTTGGTGATGCGAGCTTCGATGTTTTGTGTGCGATGGATTTTTTAGAACATGTGGAAGACCCGGCCCGGGCGATTCAAGAATTTGCCCGTGTCTTAAGGCCAGGTGGAAAATTCTTCTATCATACTTTCAATCGCAATCTCGTGGCCTGGTTTGTGATCATTAAATTAGTGGAATGGCTCATTCCCAAAACCCCTAAACATATGCATGTCCTAAGGCTCTTTATCAAACCCAAAGAGTTGAAATTATACTGTGAAATGGCCCGACTCAAGAATCAAGAAATGATTGGGATTAAACCTGTTTTTAGCTCTATCCCCCTTTCCCAAATCTTCTCTGGCAAAGTTCCCCCTGAGATGCGCTTTGAATTGACCTCCTCTCTCATGACATCTTTTATGGGAGTCGCGCTCAAGTAGCCGAATCTCCTTGGGCAGTATTTTTTACTCAGAGGCTTTCAATTTTTTCGGGATCTGAGATGATGCAGAAAAATTTGCATGAAAGGATCTGCCTTGAAAAATTTCAACCTGCGCTGTTTTTTCTTCACTCTTAGCATCCTCTTGAGTGCCTCTGTGATGGCCGAAGGAAATTGTAGTTTCCGCGCCTACTCAAAATGTTATGCCGATAATCCAATGGGTAACCCTCCGCAGGCGATGATCAGGGCCCTGTGTTTGATGCATTCTGAAATCAAGGAAGGGATGTTTACAACCGAAAGCCTGAAGTCGTGTAAAGCTGAGGCCCGTCAGTTTGGCCAATATGTGAAAATTCAATTCCATGACTTTGAAACCAATAGTGAGACTTCCGCTCGGGTCTATCAGTAGTCTGAACTAAGGTGATCCCCGAAAAAATTCAGTATAACCACTATCCACGATGCTCAAGAATGGAGCCGTCGCGGAAAAAATCAATTTATTAACACTTTTGTTATACGTGCGAGTACTCCAATAGGCAGCTCCCGCCTTGTAGAGCACCAAATTTCCATCTTCTTGAAAATTTAAGACACACTTACTAGCGCAATTTTGATTCGCAAAGGTCGTGCTCCAAACCGACTGGCCAGTCTCATCCTTATAAAGCACTAAGTTCCCATCCTCTTGTAGCAAAAAGGTATGTGGCACAGAAGCTAAATTAAGTTTAACAAACTGCCCATTCTTTAAGATTAATTCGCCGGGAGAAAATTCAGGACGATTGACCCACCATATATTTTTTTGAGCGTCAGTCAAACGCATAAGGGGTAAACGGTTCACAAACGTCAAGGTGCTGGCCCCTTGAGTGTTGGGTGTAGAAGCGTAAGTATTGGTGCTCCACACAGGACTAAAACCTGCACTGTCTTTCTTATAGAGAACAAAGTTACCGTCAGTTTGAAAGATGGCCCGTCCGTCAGTGAACGTGGAAGAATAACTATTCGTTGCCCAGATGACATTACCTAAAAAGTTATAAAGAACAAAATTTCCATCTTTTTGAAAGACAACGTTCCCAAAAGCTGTCGATTGCGTGCTTCCTGCTTGCATAGAAAAGTTATCACTCACCGAAAATGTTTTCGCTGTCCTGACTGGTATGAGTGAAGAATAAGCATTCAGAGAAATTCTTTCGTTAGGTGTGAGTGTCCCGCCCGCAAACGAAGTTAACAAATGCAGCATGGGCTTAGGAGTGCTGGCATCTTTCATCAGCCCAAACTTTTGTTCGGGTGCATCTTTCAAATAAGGCTCATCAAATAATTCGTAAGCAAAAATTTTCTCTAAATTAATCTGAGTATTTTTTGTCCAATGACTCAGGTGAATGAAAAGTGTCTGCACGCACGTTTTAAACTTAGGGTCGGTTTCAATATTTTTATAATCCTCATCATATGTCTCCCCACAGTTAATTTCGTTCAAGTGAACAGGGAGATTGAAGCTCGCTAGATAGGAAAAGGTGTTAAACCATTTCTTTTTAGAATTCCAAAGACCGCCGAGGCTATAAGGGGAATGATTTCGATGGAGATAAGCGTGATAAGTAATCACATCAAAATCCACCTTTTCCTCTTGTAAGAATTTCAAAAATCCAAAGTGTGTTCCCGTTGTGTTGACGAGCTTTCTAAAGGCAGTGCCCTTCTCTAGATTGATGGAATTAATGGCATCAGCCGCCCCTTTAATCCCTTGGGCCCAATTGAGAAAGTAATCTTTGTTAGTTCCTAATATAACTCCTCTCCACTCAGAAGAATCCCAACCCGTATCCCAGTTGCTCGGCCTAGCATTTAAACCTAATTTTAGGTCAATCTCATTACCCAGCTCCCAATCTTTAATGAGTGGCCTAAAGTTACCATCTTTATCTTTACTCAGAGCGAGGATAAACTCTCGAGTGGTTTTATAAGCAAGATTATAATTGTTTTTGAGAACATTACTATCGAAAGTGACAGCATCTTTGGAGCATAGCAACCAGGATAAATCAACAATCACAGATAGCTCAATCCCCTTCGCCTTGGCCGCTTCGACCATCGTCCTAATCTCTAAAATCTTATCTGGATTTTTTATGGGATCTACCGGCACAAACCCAACACGATAAGAAGTTAAATTTCGACTTTTAAGAATCTCTAACTGAGCTGCAAAATCTCCATAGGCAGGATTACCGACGAGTCCAGGATGACCATTAATTCCCCAGGTTAAATTTTTTGTGACAGCTGTAGGTTCTGGGAGATTAAAGTTAATTTTGAAAGAATCTGCTTGTATCAAGAGAGTTTTACCGTCTACCCACGAAAGGCTGACGGGAGAGGAAAGCTTATCAACTCCAGGCAGACGAATGGGGCCGTGATAATCTAAAGGCAAGGCCTGAGGATCTATCACATCGGCCTTTCTATTGCGACAGTTGGCCGTTTCATCATCCAGCAAAATGGAATAGCAATACAAGGAGCCACTCATGACATAATAAACATGCTTTAAATCTGATGTCACAATATTGGCCTGAATGGGGGCCTGCTCATTAAGATCTTTGGTATTAAATCCGGCCATGGCCTCTGAAAGAGTCAATATCAGGATGAGCATTAAGATTCGTTTTTCCATTCAAAGTCCTTGTTTTGACGACATTTTAACATTCCCCCGGACTCTTTTTTTCAAAAAGTGCCTACTCGTTTGCAAGTCCTTGGAAACCTTGGTTTGACGGCCCGACGGCGACTTGGGAGCGCAACGTTTTGTTGCCAATTCAGTCTTCGCTGCGAATCTGATCAAAGGCCGACGTAGGGGTTCTTTGAATCGGATTGCCTTCTTCATCAAATTCATCTCTTGGATCATTATTAATCATCAAGTCCTGATCATCCTCATGTTGCACGATATCTTCAGAGGTAGAGCTCTCCCCCATCACGGTAGTTTCACTGACATTTGAGTGAGGAGGTTCTGGCAATTCGCCTTCAGTAGGAGCTGGAGTAACAGTCGCGGCGACATTGGGCTTTTTAGCGATGTATTTCACAAAATCTTTGATTTCTTCTTTTTCAACTTCAGAGGAAAGATCACTTGTGTGAACAGACAAGTAGATGAGAAGGCCAGAGATGATGAGAGTCAAAAGAACTAAATATTTCATGAATATTATTTCTTCTTTAAAAGCTCATTGATTAAATCCGCTATTTCTAGAAAATAATCCCCTTTTCTAAAAGATAATTTTTTGATGTCACCCGTTTCAATGGTGTACTTGAGATAAACCTGGAGCCGATACAAAGGCCCTGCTATTTTTTGAGAAATCCATAAAATGATTATAGATGTGATCAAAGTGGAGAGGATGAGCGATAAAACAATCAGCTGGGTTAATTTCTCTTTTTGATTTTGGACAAACGTAAAAAAAGGATCTCCACTGATGGCACCGGCCATCTGACCAGCATTTAAAAGTGAATCAAAAAAATAATCCACGTTCAGGTAGAGGATGAGAAAGGCGGTGAGATTGAGCAGAACACTGGAAATAATAAGCCTTAATTGAAATTTAGGATAAATGAGTATTTTCAGACGGAGTTTCTTCATATTTTCCTTATCGCGATTTGGAGGAATTTCTTAAAAGATCAGCAGTACCTGACTTATCTAATCTCCTCGCAAATTTAGTGATTTGAAAGGCCAATCACAAGAAGGCATCAATTTCATATGATAAAGCTACAAACATGTTGAAAATTGGTAGAATGAACAGCGATGGAAACGAATAATCTGAATGATGAATGCCTTGATTTTATAAAACAAATCACTGATGGGTCCGATGAGTCTATCGGATGCTTTGACCATAATTACAAATACATCATCTTTAACAAGCGACAATTTGAAGGCACGCAAAAAGCCTACAATAAAGATTTAAGACCAGGCATGGGCCTAGAGGAACTTCTCGCCAACGCTCCTGAAGATTATGCAGCTATCAAGGCCCTATGGGAAAGAACCTTAAAAGGAGAAGATTTCAACTTCATCTCCAGCTTCGGTAATCCGGTTCAGAGAAAATTTTACGTCAGATACTACCCCATCATTTATAAAGGGAAAATTGTTGCGGGCGTTCATTATGCCAGAGAAATCGGTTATGCATTTGAAGTGGAAGAAGAGCTGTTAAAGAAAAACCAAGTCGCCGACTTAATTCACATCAATAAAGAATTGATTCAAAAACTTGAATTTGAGAAAGCCCAAAACGAAGCGATTATTAAGCAAATTCCAGCTGCCGTGATTTTTGGTGAAGCCCCAACCGGAAGGCTGATTTATACCAATTCCAAGATGGAATCGACCTTGGGATTTTCCCTCATCCAAAGTCAAAATATTGATGAATATGATTTGTGGGTGGGTTATCACCCCGACGGCAGGCGCTATCTCCCCAAAGAATGGCCCCTCGCTAGAAGTATCCTGCATGGTGAGATCGTTGACTCGGAAGACGTGGAAATGGACCGGAAGGGTGAAAGAGTCCACTTACGATTAAGTTCCGCTCCTATCAGGGATAGTGAGGGCAAAATCATCTCAGGCGTGGTTGTATGCCAAGACATTACAGAATTAGTCAATGCCATTAAGTCCCGAGAAGAATTTGTCTCTTTTGCTTCTCACGAGTTAAAAACCCCACTGACCGCCCTCAAACTGCAGAGTCAACTTATGCGCAAAGATATCGCAAAGAATGATTCTGAAATCACTAAAGAAACGATCATAAAACTCGTTGAGCAAATTGATAAGCAGACCACCAGGCTAAATAATATTGTAGATGATATGCTTGATATTTCTCGAGCCACCACTGGAAAATTAAAACTCAATGTAAAAGAATTTGATCTCTTTGACCTCGCTAAGGATGTGATCAGCAAAATGTCCAGTCTTCCTGATGGAGAGAATCTCAGCATGATGACTTGTGAAAAGGTCATTGGTGTTTGGGATATCGATCGAATTGAGCAGGTCTTTATCAACTTAATTTCAAATGCCCTCAAATATGGTCTGGGTAGGCCTATTACTGTTGAGGTCTCCCCTAAGGATAATTATGCCATCATTAGGGTGATCGACCATGGCATTGGCATAGATGAAAAATCACAATCGATTATTTTTGAAAAATTTCAACGCCTGAATGGCGAAACCAATGACATTTCGGGGCTCGGGATTGGGCTGTTTATCACCAAAGAAATCGTGAATGCCCATAAAGGCAGAATCAGTGTTCAATCCACACCTGGCGAGGGTTCAAGATTCGAAGTC
>CANFNX010000113.1 GCA_947448495.1 Bacteriovoracaceae bacterium
CCATTTGTTTCTGTCAAAGTAAAAACAGAAGAAAAGTTTTTTGAAAGTGATGAGCTCATTAGTTGTATTGCTCCAAAAAATCAAACTAATCACTTTCATGATCCAGATGATAAATATTTTGAAACAATTGCTCGTGCGATTGAAGAAAAGCTTAAAGAATTCAATATTACGGCCCACATCATTAATGTCCTCAAAGGGCCTGTGGTCGATACATTTGAACTTGAGTTAGGTGCTGGTGTGAAAGTTGCCGGAGTGATTAATCGCACAGATGATCTTTCTCTTGCACTTAAAGGTGCTCCGATTCGTATGGTTTATCCAATGAAGGGTCGTACCACTATTGGTATTGAAGTGCCGAGAAATCCTCGTGATCTCATTTATCTTGATGAAGTACTAAGTTCTCCTACTTTTAAAAGTTCATCATACCGCTTACCTATTGCTATGGGGAAAGATGCTTATGGAGAAGCAGCCTTTATTGACTTAGCTTCAACTCCCCATTTCTTAGTCGCAGGAACAACGGGATCTGGTAAGTCAGTGTTCGTTAATACATTGCTTGTATCGCTCATTATTAAACTTTCTCCAAAAAAATTACGTTTAATTATGATTGATCCAAAACAATTGGAACTTGCTCTTTATGCGACATTGCCTCACTTGATCATGCCAGTGATTACGGATCCTCAGATTGCCTCAATCTCACTTATGTGGGCGATTGAAGAGATGGAGAGACGCTATTCAATCCTTAAAGATTTTGGTGTGAAAAATATTGAAGGGTTTAACAAAAAAATTCAAACAGCTGGGCCTGAGCTGACTTGTAAAATTAATAAGTACTACCCCGATGCAGACACAGTAGATTTTGAAATGCCTTACATCGTAATTGTGGTGGATGAGTTTGCGGATTTAAAACTCTCAAAATCTGGACCTGCTATTGAAACATCAATTTCTCGCTTAGCTGCTAAGGCCAGAGCTTCCGGAATTCATATTGTTCTTGCAACTCAGCGTCCTTCCACCGATGTGATCACTGGTGTAATTAAGGCCAATTTCCCAACACGTGTTGCTTTCCGAGTGACGACCAATATGGATTCGAGAGTGATCCTTGATACTATGGGTGCCGAAAAGCTTCTTGGTAAAGGGGATATGCTCTATAAGCAGGGCATTGAAACCCTCCGCATGCACTCGGCTTATGTAGATGAAGATGAAATTGAAAAACTGGTTCAAAAGCTTGCGACCTTACCAATCCAGTATGATACCGGTGCCATGGATTTTATCCAAAATAATGGTGCAGCGGATGACGATGTTGAGGGAATTACTACCGATGGCGAAGGTGGTGGGCTAAAGGATGAAAAATACGATGACGCGGTTCGTTGTGTTGCGACGCATAGAGTGGCTAGTGCTTCTTTCCTACAAAGAAGACTAGGCGTTGGCTATAACCGAGCTGCAAACTTAATTGAAGAGATGGAGCGTCATGGTGTGGTTGGTCCTGCTCAGGGATCAAAACCACGCAAGGTTTTAGTACCTCCTCCGAGTGATTCAACGCCTTAATATTCTTGCGATAACTGCCATCGCGTGCTATTAACTTGTGACCATTTATTTAACCATCTCCTCTCTTTTTTGAGAGGAGAAATCTAATCACTTTAATTGGTTGGTCCAACACAGTGTTGGCTAAAAGTGATTCGATAGAACCACCAAGGAGTTCTCATGTCTAAGTTATCAGTCAAGCAATTGCTTGAAGCCGGTGCCCACTTTGGTCACCAGACTCACAAATGGAATCCGAAGATGAAGAAGTACGTTTATGGCGAACGTAACGGTATCTACATCATCGATCTTCAACAAACTCTTCCTATGGCCGAAAAAGCTTATGAGTTTCTTAAAAAGACATCTCAGTCTGGTAAATCAGTTCTTTTCGTAGGAACAAAAAGACAAGCAGCTGACATGGTTAAGAAAACTGCTGAAAATTGCGGTTCTTATCATGTTACTTCACGCTGGTTGGGCGGGATGCTTACAAACTATAAAACCATCGCTCTTTCTATCGATAAACTACGCAAAGTAGAAAAAATGAAAGAAACAGGTGATTTCAAACTTCTTACAAAAAAAGAGCAATCTAATATTGAGAAAGAAGTAGAAAAACTTGAGAAGAACCTTGGTGGGATCAAGAATATGAGAAAGCTTCCAGGAGCTATCTTTATCATCGATCCAAACAATGAACACATTGCTGTTAAAGAAGCAAACGTTCTTGGTATTCCAGTAGTTGCTGTTACAGATACAAACTGTGATCCAACAGGTATCGAGTATGTTGTTCCAGGTAACGACGATGCTCTTAAATCAATCACTCTTTTCTTAGACTACTTCTCAAACGCAATTGTTGAGGGTGGCGCAAAAGCTCGTAAAGATGATGGTTCGGATGCGAATCGTGACCTTGATCTTGAAAGCGAAATCCTTGCTAAGTATGAAAAGGATATCGATCTTCAAGGTGAAGAGGAAGTTGAAGAATAATTTTTGAATTAACTAAGGATTATGACCATGGCCTATACAGCTACTGATGTTAAAAATTTACGTGAATCAACTGGCGCAGGAATGATGGACTGTAAAAAAGCCCTTGATGAATGTGCTGGCGATTTCCAAAAAGCCGTTGATTATCTTCGTGCTAAAGGTCTTGCGGCAGCTGCAAAAAAGCAATCTCGTGTTGCTGCTGAAGGGTTAGTACAGACTGTTGTTAAAGGTAAGCTTGCTTCGGTTGTAGAAGTAAACTGTGAAACAGATTTCGTTGCCAAGAATGATGATTTCATCAACTTCACAAATGCTTGTGCCAACATTGCTGTTGATGCCAACATTAATACTGTTGAAGCTCTTCTTGCTGCTAAAGCTCCAAACGGCTTAACAGTGAAAGACAATATTTCTGAACTAACAATTAAGATCGGTGAGAAAATTGATGTTCGTCGCGTTCAGGTTGAAAAGCTTGATGGTAACGGAATGATCGGCTCTTATGTTCACTCAGGAAAAATTGGTGTTCTTTGTAAAGTTGAGACTGATAAAGATGTGAATAGCAACGAGACTTTCAAAGGACTTGTGAAAGATCTTTGTATGCAAATTGCTGCTGCTAATCCTCAGTTCCTTAGCGGAAATGAAATTGATGAAAACTTCAAAGCTAAAGAAGCTGAGATTTATGCCGCTCAATTGAAAGAACAGGGTAAGCCTGAAGCTATGATCCCGAATATCGTAAAAGGGAAACTAGCTAAACTTGCTTCAGAAGTTTGTCTCTATGAGCAATCTTTCGTAAAAGATCCTGATACAACAATTGGAAAGTTGATTGAAGCAACATCTAAAACAGTTGGTGCTACAATTAAAGTAACTAAGTTCACTAAGTTCAACCTTGGTGAAGGTATCCAGAAGAAAGAAGACAACTTCGCAGAGGAAGTTGCCAAGATGACTGGCCAAAACTAATTTTAAATTTGTTTTAAAGAAGAGGGGACTTTTAAAAGTCCCCTCTTACTATTTAAAGGGATCTCATGAAATACAACCGTGTTCTGATTAAGCTTTCCGGCGAAGCCCTTGCTGGTGATCAAGGTAATGGGATCTCTGGAGACATTTTAAATAAAATAAGTTCTGAAATAGCTGCCCTTCATAAAACGGGCTGTGAGATCGCCATTGTAGTTGGTGGCGGAAATATTCATCGTGGTGTTGCAGGAGCAACATCTGGAATGGATCGTGCCACTTCCGACTATATGGGCATGATGGCCACTGTGATTAACTCACTTGCCCTTCAAGATGCTTTGGAACGAAAAAATGTCTATACTCGAGTGCTTTCTGCAATTGCTATGCAGGAAGTAGCTGAACCTTATATCCGCCGTCGCGCTGTTCGCCACCTTGAGAAAAAACGTGTGGTCATCTTTGCCGCTGGTACGGGGAACCCTTATTTCACGACTGATACGACAGCTGCTCTTCGTGCGAACGAAATTCATGCTGATCTCATCATGAAGGCTACTAAAGTTGATGGGATTTATGACAAAGATCCTATGAAATTTAAGGATGCTAAGAAATTTGAAAAACTTTCTTATATCGAAGTTTTAAATAAAGAAATTAAAGTTATGGATTCAACGGCTATCACTCTTTGTATGGATAACAACATGGATATTGTTGTTTTTAATATGTTTGAGGAAGGCAATATTGCCAAAGTTGTAAATGGCGAAAATATTGGAACATTAGTTACTAAAAAAATGTGAGGAGATCATTTTATGATGAAAGAATTAAAACCAATCCTTGATGATCATATGAATAAAGCGGTTAAGTCGCTTCAAAACCAAATGGCAAAAGTGAGAACTGGTCGTGCAACAGCTGCTGTTCTTGATGGTATCATGGCCGACTACTATGGAACTGCTACTCCTATCAAGAACATGGGACAGATTTCAACACCTGAAGCACGCCTTCTGCAGATTCAACCTTTTGATAAAACTCTCATACCAGCAATTGAGAAGGCTATTCTCGGAGCCAACATTGGATTAACTCCTGGTAACGATGGAAACTTTATCCGTATTCAATTTCCTGCCCTCACTGAAGATAAGCGTAAAGCATTCGTGAAGGATGTAAAAAAACTTGGTGAAGATGCCAAAGTTGCCATTCGGAATGTTCGTCGTGATCAAAATGATAAAGTTAAAGCAGGAGAGAAGGATAAGAAGATTTCTGAAGATGAATCTAAGAAAATTCAAGAAGAAATTCAGAAGATCACTGATAACTTCATTAAAGAAGTTGATAAAATTGTTGAAGCAAAAGAGAAAGAACTTTTGACTGTATAAAATATGAACCAGCTAAAGCATGTGGCGATAATTATGGATGGGAATGGACGTTGGGCAAAACAACGTCTGCGCCCTCGTATTTGGGGTCATGTGCGAGGGTCTGGGATTGTTTCTGATATTGTTCAAGCTGCTGATGATGCAGGAGTAAAAGCACTCACACTTTATGCTTTCTCTACTGAGAACTGGAGTCGCCCCCTTGAAGAAGTGACTATCTTATTTAGACTTCTAAGAAAGTTTTTACTCAGAGAAAAATCCAGAATTCTAAAAAATAATATTAAATTTAGAGTTATCGGAGATTGGTCAACTCTTCCTAGTGAGACTGTTAAACTTGTTCAAGAAATGGAAGAGTTAACTAAAGATGCTAATGGATTAATGCTCACCTTCGCATTTGGATATGGGGCGAGAAAGGAAATTCTAAGTGCTGTAAATGCCTTTCAAAAGCAAAATCCTGATAAAGAAATGACTGAATCCGATATGGATGCCTTTCTTTATAGACCTGAAGCTGGCCAAGTTGATCTTATGATTAGAACTGGTGGAGATTTGAGAATTTCAAATTTTCTTCTATGGCAAATTGCCTACGCAGAATTGTTTTTCACCAATACAAAATGGCCTGATTTCACAGTTTCTGAATTTGTCTCAATCTTAGATAAGGTTGGTAGTCGTGAAAGACGTTTTGGAAATGTCTCCTCTCAATCTAATTTGCATGAAACGACAGAAACGGCAGAGAAGAATAAATCAAATTACTTGAAGGGCAGCACGACAGATGTCTAATACTAAAGTTCGGATAATTTCCGGTATCATATTATTGCTTATTGTTCTTGGTTGTTTTTTGGCCGGAGCCAATGCCTGCTTATTTTTTATTGGTATCATTGGTTTGTTCGTTATTGATGAGATTATCGTGAATTTTTACGATCAACATAGAACATCCAAAAGATACCTCTTTGCTCAGATAGTATATTTAATAGGATATGGTTTTTTTAATTTCTATCAAATCTCTGAGTCTTCCTTCAGCCTGTGGAATTCAGCAGGAGTCGTTCTTAATGTCTTTTTTCTGTCTTACTTGTTTTTGGTCTATAAGAAGTCTGAAACTTTACTTAAGATTTTTAGGGCAACTTCGTGGTTAACTGGTTTCATCATCTTGATTCCATTGTTGTGCCTTAGTTCAATTATTCACTATCGGAATTGGCAGATACTTCTCATTGCTTTGTTGCTCTTAAATTTTATGGTGGATACTGCTGCCTATTTCACTGGAAAGAAATTTGGTAAACACAAACTTTGGGAATCTGTAAGCCCCAAAAAAACAATCGAAGGAGCACTTGGCGGTGTTCTATTCTCTGTCATCGCGACTAGCTACTTTTGGAAACATTATGTCGGAGAAGTATCGCCACTTACCATCGTTTTCTTCACTTTTGTAGCCTGTTCGTCCCAAGTTGGAGATCTCGTTCAATCAAAACTAAAGAGACAGTTTGAAATCAAAGATAGTTCATCATTAATACCTGGTCATGGTGGAATGTATGATCGAGTAGATAGTTTACTTTTTGTGGCACCATTCTATGCCTTTTATTTGATGGCCAATTTTCAATAAGGACTTGATATGTTCGAAGGCATTTTGATTTTTATTATTTTTCTTGGGCCTCTTATTTTTTTCCATGAATTAGGACACTTCTTTTTTGCTCGTTTTTTTGGCGTAAGAGTGGAAGTTTTTTCTATAGGGTTTGGACCTAAATTATTTAAGCATGTTCGTGGTGGTACAGAGTACGCCATTTCTGCAATCCCTCTCGGTGGTTATGTTAAAATGTTCGGAGATGATCCCTTTTCTGAGGTTCAACTTAGTGATGATGAAAAAAAAGTTGCTTTTAATCATAAAAGTAAATGGGCTAGGTTTTGGATTGTTTTTGGAGGCCCTCTCGCCAATCTCATTCTAGCTTATTTTTTGTATGTCGGATTATTGGCCGGCGGTGAGAAAGTTCCAGAAACTAAAGTCGGGATTGTTTCCGAAAAATCAGTTCTTCATCAGAAAGGTTTCAGAACTGGAGATGTGCTTATTGGTCTTAACGATGAAAAAGTTTTAAGTTTTGATGATCTTCATATTAAAGGATCGGTTGTTCATACTGTGACTGTTCGAAGAGGTCAAGGCCCAGTAACCTTTAATATTGAAATGGCACTGGAACCATTTATTCATGAATTTGTGGGACTTGTTTCAGCCTTTAAAAAGCCAGTCGTGACAAATAATAAAGGTGAAAAATTTTATCTCTCATTGATTCAAAAACCATCTGATTTTACGACTTCAATGGAAGAATTATCAGCGTCTTTTAAAGGATCTGCTTATCTCTATCGCTATAAGACAACTAATGAAAAAATTGAACTAGACCTGGCTTCTGAGTCACTAGTTTCATCTGCACCCAACCAAAATTTAATCGACCTTTTGACTGGTCTTGGTTTTTATCCAATCGATTTAACGGTTCGTAATGTTATTATGGCTTCTCCAGCTGATACCATGGGAATGAAGAAAGGTAACATTCTTACTAAGATTGATGGCACACCACTCAAGAGCTTTGAAGACCTTCGCCAATACCTTCAAATTCTTCCTGAGGGGCGAGAGGTATCTGTCTCATTTATAGCGAATGGAATTGAAGTAACGAAGAAGGTGATTCCTCAAGTTAAATTAATTGAAAATAAGAAAACAAAGCTTGTCGGTATTGAAAGTGCTGTCGAGTACCTTCAGCCAAAGTTAATTGTGGCAAAAGAAGATAATTTAAGTGCAGCAATTTCAGGTGCGTTTGTGAGAACGTGGGATGGCATCGTTAAGACTTTTAATGGTTACAAAAAACTTATCACTCGTGAGGTGTCTTTAAATAATATTGGGGGCCCCATCGCTATTGGCAAAGTGGCATCGGATTCTTTTAATATTAGCCTTTCAATGTTCTTTCGATTAATGGCGATTATTTCTATTAATCTTGGCGTTATCAATTTGTTTCCGATTCCAGTCCTTGATGGAGGACATATTATGTTTTTGGCCTTGGAAACAATTAATAGAGGGCCTTTATCACGTAGGAAATTAGAGATTGCCCAGCGTTTTGGGATTTCTGTTTTGTTTCTGCTAATCTTTGTTGCCCTTTTTAACGACATAACGAGAATGTTTTAACTTTGGCGATTTTATTTATAGATTCAACCTACGACATTACTCTAGGTCTTCTGAACGAAGATTTGGAGTGGATTGACTTAAAAACTTTCAAGGAACAAAAAGCCTCGAGTATTATTCAAAAAGAAACTTACCACCTTCTTGAAAAATTCGGCCTTAATCTAAAATCTATTCAAAAAATTATCACTGTCGCTGGCCCTGGATTTTATACGGGATTGCGATTGTCAGAAGGCTTTGCTGACGTTTTAACTTTTTCAGGCATTCATCATCATTCTTTCTTCACTTATTCTTTGCCTAAGATGACTGGGGTTAAGCAAGGCGTGTGGATGACTAAGGCGTATCGCGGAGAATATTTTTTTCATACTTGGAATGAGACGAGTTCTAAGAATGAACTCATCGCGAGCAAAGAACTAAGCCACTATTTAGCTGATCTTGACCATAATTCAGTTTTTATTCATTCTCTTTCTGCCCTTGATGACCTTTCAAGAAATCTTCTCAAAACGTCTCATTCAACTTTGGAATTGCTAAGAAACCATCCTCAAATTGTATTCAGGCATGTTTTATTGCATAACTTTAAAGAAGAGTCCTATTATTTTAGGGCACCAGAAGATGAGTTTAAAGTTAGTTTATGAGTCGTTTTACTTTTTTACCAAATCTCTTCTTCTTTTTGCTGGTTCCAATATGGTTTTACTTCATTCGCTATTGGGGATTTAATCAGCAATTGGTTTTTGTATTTTTTCTTGCAATTATCCTCTTTGTTTTTCGAAGATCGACTATTCCCTATAGAGACACTTTAAAAAATGATGGCGAAATCTATCTCTCTCCAGTTCATGGAATTGTTCAATCAATTCGTCGAGAGACAACCACATGGGACGACTTACCTATCTCTCATGAAATAAGAATTGCTATAGGGCACTTTGATGAGAAGGGCCTTTATCTTCCTACCGCCGGAGAAGTGAGTTACCTACGTGCTAACAAGGGACAAAAGATTCTAAGAACTGCAGAGTCCAAAGAGTTTTATGTACCTATGGGGGAACTCGCACACACTGATCTTGTACTGACTTCTAAGAATCAAACAAAGTCTTTAATGCGATTCATCGAATGTCCTTATGGCATTCGCCCGACTATATGGTTGAAATCTGGTGATCGAGGACGTGGCGGTGCTTGTTTTGGTCATTACACTTTCGGTGGAACTTTGATAATTTATCTACCTCCGAATTGCGATATATTGGTTTTTGAAAAAGAAAGAGTCGTGCCTGGTCAGACCGTCCTTGCAGCTCTAAGAGATCAGTAATAAGGATTATATATGAACATTGATCAACGTCGTTGGGCCTTCTTTTTGCCAAATACTTTTACTGCCTTAAACATGGCCTGTGGATTCGCAGCTATTCTTCATGGCTTTCAAGGTGAATTTTATAAAGCTTGCATGTTTATCGTTCTAGGTGCCGTGTTTGACAGCGTTGATGGCCGTGTTGCTAGGCTTACGAATACTCAATCGCCATTCGGTGAACAATTTGATTCACTAAGTGATCTTGTCTCATTCGGAGTTTCACCGGCGATTGTATATTATTTTAGATTTTTAGATCATTCAGGCCGTCCTGGAATGGTGGCTGCTTTTTTCTTTATCCTTTGTGGGGCCTTAAGATTGGCCCGTTTTAACGCTAACATAGATAAAAATAAGTCCGATTATTTCCAGGGGCTTCCTATTCCTGGAGGAGCAACGGCGGCAATTTCATTGGTGCTCATTTCCATCGGGATGCCAGAGATTGTGGATTATAAACCTTTTACTGTTGGTTATCTTATTTTTTACGCAGTCCTGATGATTTCAAATATTCCATTTCCTAGTTTTAAAAAATCAGAATGGGTAAAGAAAAATAAAAAGCAAGTTCTCATGGTGATCTTCATGATTCTGGCGACATTGTTTATTTATGAAGAAGTCATGATTCCAATCATTATTACTTTTTATGTTTTGGCATCCTTGATTTATTTTCTAACTCATAGAAAAAAGTTTGAAGGTATTTTTGACTGGCATGAAGAGCCAGAATCAGTTGAAAAGTGATTCACTATTATCGCCTCACCCTTCAATATAAAGGCACTCGCTATCTTGGCTGGCAGGTTCAACCTGAGAGTGCTGGTCTGACAGTTCAAGGAGAATTGAATAAGGCCTTGGAAATTGTGTCAAAGAAGAAAGCGCAAAGTATGGGGGCGGGACGGACCGATGCTGGTGTTCACGCTCTAGGGCAAGTCGCCAAAGTCG
>CANFNX010000114.1 GCA_947448495.1 Bacteriovoracaceae bacterium
AAAATCAACAGTCGACTTGTCTGACAAAGGGCTCGGGCCAGCGCCACACGCTGCTTTTCTCCACCCGATAAATGGCCCGGAAAACGGCCGAGAATTTTTTTGAGTCCTAGTTCTTGAACCACATCATCATTAAATCGACTCTGGTCAGCAAAGAGAATATTTTCTTTCACTGACATATGAGGCATCAGTTGAAAATCCTGAGGGGCATAGGCAAAGGATCGCAGCCAAGGATCAACAAATATCTTTTGATCAGAATCTAATAACGTTCTTTGCTGAAAACAAATTTGACCTTTTGCTCTTTGGGAAATCCCTAATAATTCTTTTACCAGAGTGGTCTTCCCACATCCGGTTGGCCCCATCAAACCTAGACGAGTTTGGTTGGATGAAATATCTATCCTTTGAGAAAACTCTCCCCAAGTAAGATCAACATGAATTTCAAAAAGCTTCTCATTTAGTGCCATTCAATTTTCTTCCAAAATTTTTTCGTAAATATTTCATATAAGACCAGGGAAAGGCAGGAGAGACCTAAGCTTAAGAGCATTAGAACAGAAGCTGGTTTTTCACCTAGAGGAGAATCCAAAAGTGAGTAGATCGCCAAAGAGATTGTTCGAGTTTCTCCTTCTTTGTTTCCCGCTAAAACGATGGTGGCCCCAAACTCTCCTAAAGCACGAGCAAAACTCACTGTTGCCCCAGCTAAAATTCCAGGGTAACTCAGAGGAATCACAACTTTAAAAAAAGTTTTTAGAGGAGGGTGACCGGCGGTCATGGCATACTGCTCATATTTTGGGTCAATCGCCGCAAAAGTTGAGCGAATGAACATCACAAGCAGCGGAAAACCTACCACTACGGAAGCAAGGACCGCTCCACTGAGACTAAAAGGAATGGATACCCCGAATCGTTCGAGCATGGAACCAATCCAGCTATTTCGCCCCAAGAAATCCAACATCATGTATCCAGTGACTAAAGGTGGTGTCACCAGAGGAAAAAAAATCAACATCGATAGCAGGGTTTTACCAAAAAAGTTTTTTCGCGCCAAAATCCAAGCAAAGTAAATCGCTATCGGCAGGGTGATAAAAGTCGCTAAAGTAGCAACTAAGAATGAGACTTTCAGAGCTTCAAAGGGATTAATCTCCATCATAGATGATCATCCTTAAATCCGGCCCGATGAAAAATCTCACCTGCTTCTTTTGAGGAAAGGTAGTCAAAAAACTTTTTGGCTTCAGGTCGAGGTGCTTTTCCCAATAGAGACACTGAGTACACAATTTTGGAATGAAAAGAACTCGGGATCACATAAAGTATTTTAACTTTGGGCTCAACGAGTGCATCTGTCTTGTAGACGATGCCCAGGTCCGCTTCATTTTTTGCTACCCATTGAAGAACATGGCGAATATTCTCGCCATGAACAATTTTACCAGCAAGTGATGAATAAACTCCCGCCTTATGAAGGGCCTCATAACCATACTTTCCAGCAGGTACCGTTCCAAACGCCATACAGAAAACTTTAAATTTTAACTCATTCATTTTTGATAAATCAGTTAAGATGAAAGGGCTCGACTTGTGCGCAATCACCACCAGTTCGTTTGTCAGTAATTCCTTGGTCATTTGAGGGCCGACTACTTTCTCTTGCTCGAGCCAAGTACTCCATTCTTTATCGGCCGAGAAAAAGAGCTCTGCTTTGGCCCCTTCTTTAATTTGTCTGGCCAGACGTGAGGAAGCGTCAAAGGTTAATTGAATTTTCGTTTGATGAAGACTTTCATATTTTTTTGCAATCTGTCCTAAGGCCTCGGTCAAACTCGCAGCTGCAAAAACAGACACTTCACTGGCCATGGCCAGGTTCAGCGGCAGAACAAAAAATACAAATATTAAGATTTTCTTCATAATCTTAGATTAGCAGGCCAATTTGAGAGAATAAATAGAAATAAGATTTTTTTCTGGCTATACTGGCGCACTATGCAATCTCTGATCATGCTCCCTGTTTCAATTATCGCTGGATTCTTAGGATCTTTGCTTGGTTTAGGTGGTGGAGTTGTTATTGTCCCAGTTCTTACTCTTATTTTTGGAGTCGACATTCGCTACGCCGTTGCAGCGAGCTTAATCTCAATTATTGCGACTTCATCGGGAGCTGCAGCGAGTTTTTTAAGAGATCACCTGACGAATGTCCGTGTAGCGATCCTACTTGAAATTGGAACAGTGTTTGGAGCGATGACAGGTTTTCTTCTCTCAACCTCTTTAAAATCTTCGGGTCTTTTTTTAGCTTTCGGTGGATTTCTTATGTTTTCTGCTGTGATGATGTTTAGACAAAAAAAAGATTCACGTGCCGAGATTAATCACCCATGGGCAGAACGTCTCGGTCTCCAATCTCGTTTTCCAGATGAGGGAAAGTGGATAGACTATAAAGTGACCAATGTCCCTTTTGGTCTTCTCATCATGTACCTGGCGGGAATTTTCTCTGCTATTTTAGGCATTGGTAGTGGCATTTTTAAAATGATGGCCATGGATGGAGCGATGAAACTACCTTTGAAAGTTTCATCTGCAACTTCTAATTTTATGATCGGCGTGACGGCATCTGCTAGTGCCGGGGCCTATTTTTTAAGAGGCGATATTAAACCCGAAATCGCTGCACCAGTGGCCCTTGGGATTATTGTTGGAGCGTGGATGGGAGCTAGAGTGATGCCAAAATTAAATGCCATGGCCATTCGTAAAGTCTTTATTGTTGTGATGGTCGTGGTAGCGATTCAGATGATTATGAAGGGTCTGCAAGCATGAATGATTTAAATCGCATGGAACTTAAAATTTCTAAATTCTTACGCTTGGGCGTCATCATTTCTGGTAGCATTATCTCTATCGGCTGGTTTCTTTCCTTTAAATTTGATCAAGGGACCTTTGTTCCTTTTAAAACCTATCGCCCATTCAATATTCTTGATTCACTTCAAATGAACTTTATCCTGCAAAATTGGGGAAATTTAATTATCTATCTGGGCCTGGCGATTTTAATTAGCCTTCCGGTGTTAAGAGTTTTCCTGTCGATTCTCCTTTTCCTGAAACAAAAAGAACGAGCGATGGCGATCATCGGATCCGTGGTTTTACTGGGACTTATTCTTAGCTTCACTCTCGGAATTGAGGCTTAAAGCCTTTCACTCAACTACTAGCGGAAAAAGTATCCTGCCTGCTTTGAATTTCTAAGCATGATAAAATTGATCATGGTTTCTGTGGAGGAAACGTTGATCAAGTCTTATCTCCTACTAAGTTTTGTTGCTCTCACTAGTTGTAGTTTTCTCACAACCCAACAACTGTTGAGTAAAAATCCTGAGGCTTCAGACTCGATTGCCCTTGGGAGAATTAAGGCAACGGCGATTAAGCGCATTCAAAATCAAGAAGTGTGTTTTGATATTGAACTCAATTGCAAAAATGTAAAGGTAGAACAGGCCCTTGCCTCGAATTGGAACTTAGCCTGGATTGATCGTTCAGATCATTATCATCTTATGCCAACGACTCAACGCTCACCAGGTGCTCTTCCCAAGACAAAAACAGTAACGACGTTGTTTAAATCTCATACTGAAATTCACAATTCCTTCACGAATTGCGTGTCTACCACTTCGTTAAAAGATGTGAAAGGAATCGTCATGACGGCCCGGGAACTCCCCTTTAAAAATCAAGATGAATTGAAGCTTCACTGGTCTCATGAGTGACAACGGTTCTATGAGTTCAAAACTTCTCAACCAGCTAAACGAAATTAGAAATTTACCTGAGATCACCCTTGAAAAACTCGCCGATGGACTTCAAGATGAAGCGTTGTTAGTGATTTGTCTTATTTCTATCCTTCCTTTTCTTCAGCCTGTTCCCATTCCTGGACTTTCAAGTCTTTTAGGCTTTGTTGTCTTTATGCAAGGAATTGGTCTGATGTTTCTTAAAAAACCTATTCTGACTAAAAAAATGAAGTCCGTAACGATCTCGAAGGAAAAATTTGAACTGATTTATAAATCGGCAGAAAAGTTTACGAAAATCACAAAAATGATTTCTCTTTACTCTCACCCTTGGACAAATTCGAGAGCAAGCCATGTGATATGTGGATTTGCGATAGTCTTATCAGCGGCATTCCTCTCTCTTCCCTTACCAGTTCCCATGTCTAATTTTGTTCCGGCCCTGAGTATTGCATTGATTTGTGTCGGTTTACTTGAAGAGGATTTATTTTTAGTCATCACAGGATTGTCAGTTACAGTTGTCGTGATTTGGATGGGATTTTTCTCCTACCATTTCTTGGTCGAGAAATTTCCCATCCTTTTTTCTTAGTGTTTTTTTAAATCATCCAGAGAGCAGCCTGTATTGCCAGTTAAAGAAATTGTTTCTTCTTTAATTTCGATTTTCTTTTTGGCCTTCTCATCACAATCAGCAGCTTTTTTAATTTCCGCTTTAACCACAGCTTCGACTTTTTTAACCGGTAAGGTTTTAGATGTTTTTTTAGTTTCAGCAAAGCTAACAACTGAAACAAGCATGAACGTTACCATAAGCATGAATTTCATAATCACTCCCTACTATAATCTAGTGCTTTTCTCGTAATAATAAATCGATACCAAGTTCGAGGCAACATCCCAATCAATCTGACTATAGAACTAAAAATAAACGGAAAGGCATACACCATTTTCTTTTTCTCAATCGCTCGAGCAATCAGCTTCGCCGCTTTTGGCGCCCTCATGAGAAAAGGCATCGAATGACGATTGGTCGAAGTCAGTGGAGTTTCCACGAATCCCGGACAGATCGTCGTGACTGGAATATTAAATTGCTTTAAATCTAGGTGTAGAGATTCACAGTACTTTGAGACGGCTGCCTTCGTCGCACTATAGCCGGCCACTCCTGGAAGACCGTTGTAGCCAGCAATTGAGGAGATCGCTACCAGCTGGCCTTTCCCTCTTGGAATCATCACATCCAGAGCCGCTTCAAAGGAGTACATGACACCCAGAAGATTCACTTGCACCATTTTGTAGGTGTATTCAAAGTCAGGCACGCGACTTTTCTTTTTATATCCAATGCCAGCGTTAGCAATGAGTAGATCCAATCCAATGCTTTTAGAAAAGCTACTAATCGCGGCCTTAAGTTGTTCACGTTCAGAAACGTCCACCTGATAAAAGGTCACGTTATCGCGATGAGAGATGAAATTTTCATCAAACTTTTGCCGATCGCGAGCGCAAACTCCCACTTTCCACCCTTGAGACAGATAGTGCTTGGCCAGCTCAAGACCTATTCCCGTGGTTCCACCGGTGATAAAAACAGCTCTCATGAGACTCCTTTAAGTGGGGCAATCATAACATGCTCCCACTCTCAGAACTACCTATGTCGCAGGCCACAATAAAGATTTTTAGGGATTTGGTGCTTGACGGGAACTCAGAGTGTCTTTATATTTGATGAACATTTACACTCCGGGGGAGTAGTTAAGTTGGTTATAACGTCTGCCTGTCACGCAGAAGGCCGCGGGTTCGAGTCCCGTCTCTCCCGCCACTTTAAATTTAAAATAATAAAAGCCACCCTTGAGGTGGCTTTTTTATTTTGAAAAATATTTTGTAGCTTAAAAGAACTTCAATTCGTACTTCAACATGCCTTTCACGTCAGTGCGGGTTTGCTGGAATAGTGAGGTATTCTGGTAAATTTTATCAGCGCCGAAATCAACTCCCCAGGCCGAGGTGGAGTATGTTTTGCGTAGATATAAACCTCCGCCAAAACCATAGCCAGGTTTAACAGTGAAAGAGGGATTAGACCCAGAAAAATACGAGACGACGTTGGCACGTGCTCCGAAAGAAAAGTTTTGAAAATCGAGCATCACTCTTTGCACACCGAATTTGGCATTTGGTAAATTGATTGTGACCATTTTAAAACTTGTGCGAGTGACGTCCTTTGCATAAAGCATCGGATCAAAACCCAACTCACCAAAAAAATCAAAACGATGAAAGTCAGAATATTTCACTCCTAAGGCAGCTCCCCATAGAAAAAATTTCTGATCACGGGAAGAATCTCCCTGCAGACCTGAAAACATCGCATTGGCCAAACTGATCCTCTCAAAGAGGGACATTTTGGCATGATACTTTTGTTCAAAAGTGGCAGGAACTTCTACATAATACTTCGAAAGGATATTGGTGTGAGTATTGGAACTTTTCTCAACTGTATTCAATGTCACAAATCTGAAAGTTGGAGCAATATCACCTTTGGCCTCTCTAATGACAATCAGAGGCGCCCGAGGTGAAGCTGACTCTACGGCTTCAGGTTGATCACCCATGGGCGATTCTTTTGAAGATGAGTTGCTCAATCTAAGCTTTTGCCCTGGGATAAGTTGTTCGATATTTTTAATTTCAGGATTGAGTGACTTAAGTTTTTTCACAGCACCCGCTTCAGAGTATGTGGGATATCCGAAATGCTGACGGGCAATTCGCGAAAAAATTTCACCTGTTTTAACGATATGAAATTGGTCGGCTGCCAAAGCTGAAAAAGAATTAAAAAGAATCAGGCCATAGGCCAAAAGAAATTTTTGAGATTTTGTATTCATCTCAATAGTTTAACTAAACTTAGAAATTAAAAAAGAAGAGCGACACTTTTTTTTAAAAATAAAGTGATCCGATAAACTAATCTCACCTAACCCTTATTCGCTAGAGTTCATTCACGTCCTTCTGGAATTTTATTTTGGTAAAAGAGATATCATACATGGCACTGCCAAAGTCGCTAATAAAACCAATTAGTTAAGATCAAAACTAAAGTTATTAACCGACCAATCCGATAAGCTACCCGTGAAAAAAATCATCTTTATTACCCTTAGTCTATTCGTTTCCTCTGTCCATGCGGCGTGCCCAGGAGGGAAAACCTACCCGGTGTCTCTGACCTTTGATGATGGGCCACATCCCACTCTCACACCTAAGGTACTTAAGATTTTAGAAGAGGAAAAAATAAAAGCTTCCTTTTTCGTCCTCGGAGAACACTTCCCTGGAGGTAAATCGAATCCCGCCAATAAATGGGCCTACGATTTACTAGAGAAAGAGAAAAAAGCTGGTCACTATATTGGTTCCCACACTTTTCATCATATTGATCATTCTCAAATGCTTTCCCATCACAAAATGTCAGAGGCCGAAGTCAAAAATAATATTGTGCGCTCAGGTGCTTTAATTAAAGACTATCTTAATCCCATTCTTCGCCTTCCCTATGGTGCAGGATCTTTCCATTCGTCAAATCCAGTTGTTCAAAAAAATAATGATCTTATTATGAAGACCATCAAAGAAGCTGGGTATAAGCACGTGGGTTGGGATATCGATACTGAAGACTGGAACGCCAAGAAACGTGCGAATGTCCTTCCTTCAACATTAAAACAAATCTGCCAAACTCATGGTGGTGTCATTCTCTTCCACGACATTCAGGCCAATACTGTGGCCCACCTGAGAGAGTGGATCCATGCCATCAGGGCCGAAGGTCATACCATTGTAGGACTCGAACACTTTGTTCCAGATGTAAAAAAACCACTTCCCGCTGCCATTTGCGAAATGCCGGCACCAGGTAAGCCCATTAGTAAACAATCTGAAGATTTAAGTCATCATGTTCATCAAGCCGTTCAACATATTAAAAAAGATTAGGATGTTTATATGAAAAAAATTACTTCTCTCACCCTCGCGACGGTTCTCTTCTCCAGCATGGCCTTTGGTCAAGCGCCTATTTTCACCACACTCACCTCAAGTGGGAAAAATGTTTTTGCCGGTGTTAAGCTGCAAGAAAAAGGAATGGAGCCTGACACCTACATTTTAGAGGTCGCTGGAGATAAGCTCTCATCTTCCAAAATTCCTCTCCCAGCAGAAATTATGCATCGTGAAGTCATAGGTCTTTTCTCAGCTGAAGCCAACAAGCTGGTCGTCATGAGCCAGCGAACAGTTGAGCAGGGGGATAAACCACTTCTTCATAGTTATGATCCTGCCAAAAAGGAATGGAAGAAGTTAGCCGAAGCCGATTGTGTAAACTTTGCCAAAGTCAAAATTGAAGCCACGGCAGTAACGTTTGTCTGCCTTGAAACCAATAAAAAAGGCGAAGAGATTGAAGTTCCGAAAAAAGTGGCTCTTGCTGGGGTAAAACTGAAACCTGCCGGCGAAGTCACTCTACCGATGCAAAAAGTAGAACAGGAAAGCTTAAAAGCAGAATTTATTGGTGAAGCTTTTGAGTGGAAAGAGCTGAAAGTTGGGTTTAATAAAAAAGAAAAAGTTTTTAACCCTTAATCAAAATTTTATCAAACACTTTTATTATAAGGTTAACTGTGAAAAAAACACTACTCATAACACTCAGTTTGCTTGCAACGTCAGCTTTTGCAACTTGCCCGAATGGTAAATCATATCCTGTGACCATCACCTTTGATGATGGACCGAAGCCCGAAAACACAGCAAAAGTATTAGATGTTTTAAAAGAAGAGAATATTAAGGCGACTTTTTTTGTTCTCGGTGAACACTTTCCAGGCGGCCAGGCCAATCCTGCCAATAAATGGGCCTATGACCTTCTCGATAGAGAAAAAGCTGAGGGGCACTATATTGGCTCTCACACCTATCATCACCTTCAGCACTCACTCATGACACAGGCCCAGATGAAAGAAAATATTATGAAGGCCAATCCGTACTTGAAAGATTATTTGAGCCCGATCTTGCGACTGCCTTATGGGGATGGTTCTTTCCGCTCAAAGGATCCAGTTCGTCAGGCAAAAAATGATATGGTGATGAAAACGGTGAGAGATGCAGGCTTTAAACATGTCGGATGGGACATTGACACTGAGGACTGGAACGCTAAAAAACGTGCTGTGGTCCTCCCTTCAACACTAAAGCAAATTTGCCAAACTCATGGTGGTATCATTCTCTTTCACGACATTCAAAACAACACTGTCGCCCATTTAAAAGAATGGATTCAGGCGATTAAAGCTGAAGGACACACTTTTGTGGGCATGGAGCAGTTTGTTCCAGAGGTTAAAAATCCACTCTCACCGGCTTCCTGTGAAGGGATGGAAATTCCTAAACCTGTTAAAGAATTAAGTGATTCCGTCCAACGGGCCACGCAGCAGTTGCAAGACAGTTCTCAGACTGTGCTGCCACCTAAGAAATAAGACTTCACCCATATGAAGTCAGTATTTCTTATTTTGATCTGGTCCTCACTTTTGGTTTGCTTTTCCACATTTGCCGAGTCCACTGTGTTCACCACACTTGGACTCGGCGACAAAAGTGTTTTTGCAGGCATTAAAAAGCAGGTCAAAGGAATGGAGCCAGAAACCTACATTCTTGAAGTTTCTTTTAAAGCTCTCAGTCAAAGTAAACTAGACCTTCCCAAAGAGCTTATACACCGTGAAGTCGTAGGTCTCTATGGGGCCGAAAAAGGAAAATTGCTAGTCATTACACAACGGACAGTGGAGCAAGGTGATAGGCCAGAATTTCATCTCTATAATACTCAAAGCAAAGAATGGAAAAAATTAGCTGAATCAGATTGCCTTTCCTTTTCCCAGGTAAAAGTCGAAAAAAGTGCTCTCCATCTTACATGCTTAGAACACGACAAAAAAGGTGATGAGATTGAAGTCATTAAGAAAGTGGATTTACCAGAAATGAAATTTAAAGTCCTTGGAGAAACCACGCTGCCTCTTAAGAGGGTCGAAAGGGATGCTTTTAAAGCGGAACTCTTAGGAGAAGTTTTTGAGTGGCAGGAACTTAAAGTTCACTATCAGAAAAAAGAGAAAACGTTTAGGCCTTAATTTTTCGCAAAAAGAACTTCACTTTCTCTAGATGATCATCAAAATCCTTAGGAGTTAATTCACATCGCTTAAAAACATCGTGAGTTTCGAGAACTTCCTTTTCCATGACCTCAAGAATTTTCAACGACTTTGAATTTAAGTCATTCTTTGAAAAAAGGATGGACTGAGACTTCAGACGATTAAGTTCAAGATAAATCTCCCGGACTAAGAGATCAATTGGATCATTCACAGGACGATGAGTGATTGGTTTGGGTGCTTCTTCATCTTTTAAAAGAGAAAAAATATTTTTGTATCGTTTAAGAGATTCGAGGTAATTTTTTTTGAATTCAATTTCATTGACTCCTCCTTCATCCACAAGAATTTCATCAAAGACTCGTAATAGTTCGATCAAATAAGTAATCTGGAAAGGATTAG
>CANFNX010000115.1 GCA_947448495.1 Bacteriovoracaceae bacterium
CCTTTCGTTATTTTATGTCATTTCAAGGGTATCCCTTAAGTTCCTTTTCTAGATTCCGATAGTTACAGCATAGAGACTTTTTTGTTGAGGATTGTATGGATATTTCAACCGTAGCAGGATTAGTTTTAGCGACACTCGCGATCATTGGTTCCATTCTTTATGGATCACCATTATCGATTTTTATCGACCCACCTTCAATTGTGGTGGTTATCGGCGGAGTTATCGCTACAACCCTTATTAAATGGCCAATGGAAAACGTGAAAGCAGTTGTGGGCTACTATATGAAGTCTGTTTTTTCGACTCCAGTCGATGCGAAGGCCATGATTGAAGAAATCCAAAAACTGGCAGAAACGGCCAGACGTGAATCGGTTTTTGCACTCGAAAAAGTTCCTGTCGAAGATAAGTTTTTAAAGAAAGCTGTCACACTGGCTGCGGATAACCGTCCACCTGAAGTTATCACTTCTATTCTGGGTTTAGAGATTGCTGCTATGGAAGAGCGTCACGCCAAAGGTGTAGATATGCTGGAGGGTATGGGAGCCGATGGCCCTGCCTTCGGAATGATTGGAACACTCATTGGTCTCGTGCAAATGCTTCAGAACATGTCGGATCCTTCTTCCATTGGTCCTGCTATGGCGGTGGCCCTTCTTACAACATTCTATGGTTCAGTGATTGCAAACGTGTTTACCATTCCAGTTGCTGCAAAACTTAAACAGCGCTCTAAGCAGGAAGCGACAAAGATGAATATTATCGTCGCTGGAGTGTTAGGAATTGTGGCCGGGGAAAATCCTCGTGTGATTCGAGAAAAACTGGATTCATTTTTACCTCCTAGCGAACGCCAGGTTGAAGAGAAGAAGGAGTAGTCCATGGCCGACGCTCCTAAGTGTCCTCCCTGTAAGCCTGGGGCCCCAGGATGGCTTGCGACCTTCTCTGATTTATGTACATTGCTTTTGACGTTTTTTATTTTGCTTCTTTCATTTGCTAAAACTGAAACGGCAAAATATGAAGCGGCGATTGGATCACTAAGGAATGCTTTTGGTGGTAACGTGCTTAAAGCTGGAGAGGTTTTACGACCAGGTAAATCTCCCAACGACGCTCCGACAATGATCGATTCAGATAGCCCCGCTAAGCCCTTTCCGATTGAGTTTTTAACCTCTGAGGGTCTTCTGGATAAACATGAAGTCAATCGTGAGTCTGACGCCCAATTGAATCAGGTTAAGAAAATGCTCGCCGAAAATGAACTTGGAGAGGCGGCCAATGTTTACGAAATGCCGGAGAGTATTTTTGTTAAAATGAAAGATAAGATATATTTTCGATCTGGCTCAACTGCGATTGATGATATCAATATTGAAGTCTTTGAAAAGCTCGTAAAAATGATGAGAGAAAATCCATGGCACATTATGATCGAAGGTCATGCGAGTGCTGGGGAGGTGTCATCAAAAGATAAGTCTGTAGATGCTTACTCACTCTCTTCTCAGCGTGCTTTAGCTGTATCAAAATCTTTAATTCAAAGAGGCATTTCTCCTGATCGCATAACGACTATTTTCTATGGTGACTCTCGTCCACAGGTCAAAGTCAATGAACAGATTTCTGATCGTCGCGTAGAATTCTTAATGAAAAAGACCGATCTGCGCACCGAAGGTAGAAAAGTCCAAGCTCAATAATCATTATGAGCACTATCGATTTTCAATGGCTCCAAGATTCAGGATCTTTTAAAGAGGCCCTTCAAAATCTTTTAGGTTGTTCTGGTCAGCTGCTGAAAAAACATTTCTCTGCTAAAGAACTAAGTCGTTTTATTAAGTCAAAAGATATCTCCCGACTGCCGCTGGATCTAGTGAATCACTTAAAAATTAATCCTATTTACGATGGTCCCTCAATAGCGATTATTCATGAAACGAATGAATACATCGCTTTTCATAAACCTGCTTTTATTCATTCTCATCCATTAAGATACTCGGATACGAATACGACTTTGAATTTCCTATGTTCCCAGGGCAGTGATCAGTGCCTCGCAATAGGTCCAGATCAATATGATAGAGGTCTTCTCTATCGTTTAGATTTTGAAACCTCTGGATTACTAATGGCAGCCAAAACCACATTGTTTCATCAGAAAATGAGAGAGGGATTTGGGCATGAGATGAAGAGGAAGCTCTACCTTGCGATTGTCACTGGTGATTTTAATCAAGAGGGGGAGTGGACTCACTATTTTAAGGCAAGTGGAGCTAGGGGCTCAAGGCAAACGGTATCGTTGCGACCATCCTCGGATTCCTTTGAGGGCAGTTTCAAGGTGAAAAAACTATTTTCTTCAGATGGTCTCAGCTTAGTTTTAGTTGAACTTAAAACAGGGTTAAGGCATCAAATCAGGGCCCAGCTATCCTATTTAGGTTTTCCTATTTTAGGAGATGAGCTTTATGGGGCCCCTAAGGCTGAAAGATTATTTCTTCATGCTTGGAGATACGAATGGAGTGAAGCTCTGGAAGATAAAAACGCGGAGCTATTTGACCGTTTCTTTGACCTGAACCGTGCTTTTCAAATGTGTCATGATGTGATCGGTATTATCAAGAGTCGCTAATTTAACGATAAATTTACCTTCCGTCACAGCATCTATCGTTAGGTTAGGATGAACCAAGTGAAAACGAACAAACATGACTTTTTCAAGTATATCTGGCATAGCGGTCCGAGCGACAAAAGACATGTGGTTTGCAAGCTGACGATACATTAAAGGTTTTAAGTTGCTGGCATCTTCTGGAATCGCCACTTCACTTATTTCAACAGCAAGATTGTTACCTTCGCAAAAAACTTTCCAATTCGCTGGTACTCGTTTTTCAAGCTTAACAATAACCCCTCTGCAAGACGTCGGAATCAGCTTTTCATTATAGAAAAGTCCCCATTTCTCTTTCCTCGCCACTTGGATCAGAAAGAGGGAGAACATGATGATCCCCATCATAAGTACAGGTTTTTTCATTAAGGAATTCCACAACATTAGCCTATTATCCCGTGATTTTTGATAATTTCCACTAAAGAGTTAAAAGAGAATAGCCGACAAGTCTGCTCAAGTAGAGAGGTTGTAATGAAAGGTCCCGGTTCTAAATTTAATCCAGATGCACTGAAAAAGCTGATGGTTATAGGTGAAAAGCAAGTCTCCATTGGACTTAAGGACTTATCTGGCCAAATCGGTCTATCCGAAGAGGAGACACTGGCTTTCCTAAGGGAGATGTTCCCTGAGGGGAATGGACTTGAGATTTATAATAACGACCAGGAATGCATGATAGACATTGATGCCAGTGCCTTACTTTATATGCTCCCGGTGACTCCATCGGAATGGATGGGTCTTAATAATATTTTGGAAAACCTTTCACCTGTTCAAATTTCTAAAAATCCATCACTTGTTTCTCTACAAAAGAAAGTATCAGACAATGATCCAATAAAGGCGGTTATGCAGCTGTTGAACCAATTAGAGTCATGGGATCTAGAACTCAATGATAAGCAACAAAGTTTTGTTCATAAAATTGATCAGTCGATTCAGGACAAACTCATTCTTAGCTTAAAGACAGTTCACAATAAAATGTATCAAATATATCCATGGAAAGTGATTCACCTTGAGGGGCAACTATCGATCATTGCTGAAGATATGCAAGATCATTGTCTTCTCGTTGTTCCGGTGAATGAACTAGAAGAATTGAATGAGGTCTCGAGTACATCTAAATCTAGAGTTTCATTATTTGAAGTGGATGAGTTCATTGCTGCAGTGAGGGCCATGAGTGAAAAAGAAACCCGACTTATTTTAAAGATACATGATCCTCAAAATGTGAATCTTTTTCCAGAGCATCATTTTCTTGGAAAGCCCTGCATGATTACGAATCCAAATGGAGATCTTATTTGGGCCGCTTATGTAGAGCCCTGTGAGGATTTATTTGAGTGGCTCTTGAGTTTAAAATCTAATGTTGAGATTCTAGATCCAAGTAAGTTTAAAGATGAATTTCTCATGTATTGTGAAGAAAAACTAAGAAAAGTCGCGTAAGATCAAGGGCATGATTAAATCAGGTGGGGGAAAACCCTATTTTTTACTGTCCTTTTTACCTGCTGTTGCCTATTGGCTACTCGAAACTTACACCTCTCTGGAAATTGCTCTGATTGGCGGAATCGTACTTGGTCTCGTTGAGATGATCCTCGAAAAATATTTTACCGGTCATGTCCACACCCTATCTAAGGTCAACATTACTTTGATTGTGGTTCTCGGAATCATTTCACTTTTGGCCAAAGAAGGTGTTTGGTTTCGCTTGCAACCTACGTTTACCGGTATAGGGATCGCAGGTTTTTTTATTTTCAAAAAATGGCAGGGACATTCTTTGATGGTAGATATGCTTAAGGATATGGGGAAGGCTCCTCCCTTACCAGAAGAGTTTTATAGAATGATGGAATGGCACCTCACATTGTTTTTAATTGGCTTTGCAATCTTTATGGCAAAAGTGGCAGTTTATGATTCAACCACGACTTGGATCTTCTGGAAGACTGGTGGATTCTATATCGCCTTTGTTGGGTTCATGCTGATTGAAATGATTTATTTAAGATTTAAATTTCGGAGAAAAGAGTGATGAAGATTTGTATCTTCTGTGGAGCGGCTTCAAGTTCAGATCCGGATGTTCAAAAGTTTGCTAAAATGGTGATGAAGGAGTTTTCGGTCCATCAAATTGAACTCGTATATGGTGGAGCTGCGATTGGGGTGATGGGAACACTTGCCGATGAGTTAATTAATTTGGGGGGGAAAGTCACGGGTGTCATTCCTCAGCACTTAATGAATAAAGAGGTGGCCCATGCTGGGTTAACACACCTCCATGTGGTTAAGGATATGCACGAGCGAAAGCAGCTGATGTATAAACTCTCTGATGCTTTTTTGATCTTTCCGGGTGGGATGGGGACTCTTGATGAGTTATTTGAAATCGTGACTTGGCGTCAGCTTGGTCTTCATTCCAAACCTATTGCACTTTATAATATCAATGGATATTTTGATCATCTGTTAAAGTTTTTGGATCACACGGTTGCTCAAGGTTTAGTAAAGAAAACCGATCGTGAACTCATCTTTACCTCATCAGAATGGAGTGAAATCTTCCTGCATTTCAAGAAATAGTCCTATGAAAAAAATTGAATTACGTCCTTACAATCTCCAAGATCCTCTAGAAGCTCAAGAGATAGTGAACATTGCTCATGAGTATTATCAAAAATCTCCTTGGCCACCAACACTTGAAAAAGTGATGAAAGGGGGAGTGGTCTATTTTCGCGCCTTTTATGAAGGAAAGCAGATTGGAATTTCAGGCTATAGTTTAAAAACACCGACACTTGCTGAAACAGTGAAAACGACTGTTTTCAAAGAATTCCGCGGTCAAAAATTAGGAGCCTTACTTTCTCAGGCGATTGAGGATGAGTGCAAGAGAATTGGAATTAAAAAAGTGATTAGCACTGTTTATTATTTTAACCACATGATGGTTCAAATAAAGTTGAAACAGGGTTACACAATTGAAGGTTATCATCCGGATCATGAAGCTCCCGGTTATCACGAATATAGTTTGGGAAAAATTTTGAAATGAGTCTTTTTAATTTCTTTAGCAAGAATTCACGACAGCAATTCTTAAAGTTCTCACCTCAATCGGGGGATTGGCATGTCGTCACTTGGAATTTTGATTTGAAGGATTCCAGTGAGAGGCTTTGGAACATTGAAGTTCATGGGAAAGAAAAAAAATCAATTCAGTGGTCTAGAAGAGCCGTCGAAGCCATTTCTTTTTTTGAACAAGATAAAGTTCAGCTCTATCATAAAGTAAAAAAAGATCGACAAGACTATGTTGGGCTTATGAATCTGGCGATACATGCCACTTTAAAACATTGTCTTGAGAGTCATCATGAGTTTTTAACCACTCCTGTGAGTGGGGCCATGACAAGTGATTATCAAAATGAGGCCAGGGCCTTGCAGTGGATCCAGGCCAGTTTTGGAACTTTAACCCGGGCACTGGACCAGTTTGCCCAGCGTGATGACTTAATATTTACATGTGCTTTTTTTTCCGGACGAGAACCTGAAACGAAGGCGCAGGTTCTGAGAATTTTGGCCTTTAATCTTGATATCTTTTGTTACTTCTTGGAGGACTTTAGTCTTCAGATCGCAATCTTTGATGATAAGAATTTGGGCCACGGTGTGGCAAAAACTCCTAGTTTTCAGCAAATTATCAAAGTTACAAAACCGCAAATTTATGATGAAATAGTCAAACTTATGCATCGAATTGCTAATGTAGGGGAGATTCGTTGATCAGTTTTTTCGTGCTTGTTATTCTTTATTTTGCATTTTCCTGGGGTCTCCCTTGGCATGAGATACCATCGACTATTTCTTTCTCATATGTTTTTGATCTTTTTTTTGCTCTAAGTGTTTCTTTTTTCTATCGACTTCCGTGGAAATTTCGATGGAATGTAACGAAGCAAGGATTAAAGGCTTTTGCAGAAGTATTGGTGCTGGCCATCGGATCAATTGGGGCCATCTGGTATCTGGATATCGAAAATCCTTTCCGTATGGTTCAAAATCTCGAGTGGCATTTACTCTTGCTAGCACCTGTTCTTGAGGAGCTGGTTTTTCGCCAAACTTTTCAGCGCTTGTTGATAGCCAATGTGGGCGGCAAGCGTGTGACATCTATGCTTGTAGCTGCCATTTTTGCTTTTTCCCATTTTATTGGCCTCAAAGCCTTGCCTGTTGAGTACGTTCCTTTTATTGGTTTTCAGGTCTTTTACACTTTCGTTTTAGGTGTGATCTGTGGGCAGGCGCTTCTGCGTTTTCACTCTGTGTTGGCCCCTATTTGTATGCATTTTATCTTTAACCTGAGCTTTTATGTCGCTCTGCAGTTAGAGATTATTTAATCACCTCACTTTCTTTACATTGAAATCACTCTTTGCTATCTTGCGGCATAAATTTAAGCACCCTTAGTCTTAGGCTTAATAACTAATCTTTTAAGGGATTTTATGGAAAACACGACTACCCATTCAGTGAAAGTCGGAGAACTCGACTTTCCTCCACGCAAAGTTTGGCTCAAAACCTACGGTTGCCAGATGAATTATCACGATACTGAAAGAATTCTTTCTCACCTGAGTGGGATGAATTTCACGCGCACAGAAGAACAGTCCGAGGCAGATCTCGTGATCTTTAATACGTGTGCCGTTCGAGATCTGGCGAATCAAAAATTCTACTCTCACCTTGGTGAGACCAAAAAACTTAAGACGAATCCAGATGTTGACCCTGAAACTGGATTGAAAAAAAATGTCATCGTTGCCGCTGGTGGGTGTATTGCTCAAACTGAGGGCAAGGATCTCATCTCAAAGTATAAGCAGCTCGATTTTGCTTTCGGTACGGACGTGGTGGATAATATCGGAGAGATGGTTTATCGCGCTTATGCCGGAGATCGCAAATTTGCAGTGACGTCTTGGGATAAATCAGAAAACTATTCGATTGAAACAAAGATCACGAATGGCTCACCCATGGCCTTTGTGAACATTATCAAGGGTTGTGATAAGTTTTGCTCCTACTGTATTGTGCCATTTACTCGAGGACGCGAGAAGTCTCGTCGTCTAGCTGAAGTGGTGACTGATGTGAAGCGTCTGGTGGAGTACTCGGGAGTCCAGGAAGTGATGCTTCTTGGGCAAAATGTAAATTCATTCGGAAAAGATAATGGAGAGTCACTGGGTGAGCTCATCATGGAGCTTGATAAAGTTCAAGGACTGCAGCGCCTGCGCTACACTACGTCTCATCCTTATGATGTAACAGATGATCTAGTTGAGGCCCATCGAAACGCTAAGAAACTGGCGAATCATTTGCACCTCCCGGTTCAGTCGGGATCGAATACTGTTCTTCAGCGCATGCTTCGGGAATACACTATCGAGCACTATTTAACGCTCATTCAAAAAATGCGTGCGGCCAATCCTGAAATGATTATTTCAACAGATATCATTGCAGGATTTCCTAATGAAACAGAAGAAGAACATCAGGGGACGATGAAGCTTTTGGATGATGCTCAATTTGATTTTATCTATGCTTATACTTTTTCTCCTCGTAAGGGGACGAAAGCCGCCCGTATGAATGATGTTCTGACTGATGATATTCGCGGAAGACGCTTACGTGAAATTCAAGAGAAGCAACTTAAAATTCAGGCCAATATCAGAAGCCAGATGATTGGGAAAACGTATCGCGTTCTGGTTGAGGAAAAAGGTCTCAATAAGGGCATCTTGAAGTGGACAGGCCGCACTTCTTGTTACCGCTTAGTGCACTTTGAGCCAGAAACTCAGGAAAAAGATTATTTGTGGCACTGGGTGGACGTGGAAATCACCTCGGCAACAGCTTTGTCGACTCAGGGAAAAATTATTCGAGATTTAGGTAAGAATATTCAGTGAAGCCACTATTATTCGTTCTGGCCTGGATAAGTTTTGCGCTGGGAGTGATAGGTGCTTTTCTGCCAATTCTCCCTACGACGCCTTTTCTCATTCTATCCACGTATTTGTTTTCAAAGTCATCTCCACGCTTTCATGCATGGATTTTGAATTTGCCCATCGCCGGAGCGGCTGTTAAAGATTGGCAAACCAATCGGGTGATAAAAACCAAGGCAAAAATCCTTTGTGCCACTATGATAACGCTTTCATGCACCATGATTTGGTTGCATGGGAATATCCCAATGCTCGTAAAATTTCTGGTGAGTTCTCTGCTCATCTCGGTAGGGCTTTATGTGGTTTCACAAAAGAGTCACGTATGAAAATGGTCTTTCTTGGATTTTTTCTGCTTGTTAGCTTTGTGGGTTGTGCCAAGCTTCGGTACTTAACAGAGCAGGGAATTGGACAGGCCAGGTTGCAGTGGAGTGGTAAAAAGAATGATCAAATTTTAAGTGATGAAAAAGTCTCTGGTGTTGCAAAAAGAAAAATATTGCTAGTGGAAGAATACAAAAAATTCTTTTATCACTATTTTCAGCAGAAACCGACATCAATCTATACTAAAACAACCATGTTAGAGAATAAGGCAGTGACTTACTTAGTAATTGCCAGTCCTCATACTCAAATGAAGGCTTTTGAGTTTGAATTTCCTTTGATGGGGAGTTTCCCATATTTAGGTTTTTTTAATTTGGACTCAGCAAAATCGTATGCGAAAGACTTAGAAAAGGATGAGAAACTAGTGACCTGGATCCGTCCGGTCTATGCTTATTCGACTCTTGGTTATCTCGAAGATCGTATTCTTTCTTCGTTTTTTCATTATGATGACGTTGAACTTGCTGAACTTGTTTTTCACGAACTTTTTCATACTGTTTTTTTCATAAAAGATGAGGTTGAGCTCAATGAGAATCTCGCAAATCTTTACGGCAAAGAACTTCTGCGAGAATATTTCAAAAACAAGGAAGAGCTTAAGCTTTATCTCGATGAAGAAAAGAAAAAAGAGCTGATTGATCGAAGGGTCGTTGAACTGATTGAGATTTTACAATCAGAGTTTGACAAATTGGGCGGGTTCATTACAGACCATAAGGCAGATGAATTAACGGCGCGTTTTGTGAATGAGGTATTTAAGCCAGAGATAAAAGTGTTATGTCAAAAAGTACAGCTAGAAGAGAGAGACTGTGAATTAAAGGAAGACTGGAACCAAGCATCGTTTGCTGCTTTTCTTACCTATGAGGAGGAGCAGGATTTTCTGGGGACTTTAAAATCCCAACAACAATTGGATCTTAAAGGCTTTCTCGGCTGGCTAAAAAAAGAATACAAAGAGTTTAAACCAACTACGAAGATAGAAACATTTACCGATCATTTAAAATCAAAGGTTGCTGATGCGACACCTACTGCTGATTGATCCAATCGAAAAACTTAATATCAAAAAAGACTCCTCACTGATGCTTGCACTTGCACTTCAAAAAAGAGGCATTGAATGTTTTGTTTTTTTTGAAAAAGATTTTGCGATTCATAATCAAGGGATTCAAAAATTAACCGTGCATGACTTTAAGGGAACACTTAAGTCGGATGGAATCTATCTTGACTCATTTGAAACCACTTTATCGACGGTTATCGAATTGAACTCGCAGGATATGCTTCATATGCGCCTTGATCCACCCTTTGACAGTCGCTACTTGCGCATTCTTTGGA
>CANFNX010000116.1 GCA_947448495.1 Bacteriovoracaceae bacterium
ACTCTTTTCAAAAACTTCAGGTTGATTTGAGTCTATCACATCAACAAGTGCGTAAGGACGAAAGATACTTCCCGGATCCATTTGATCCACAAGATAATGATAGCGATGATCAATTTCATCCGATGAAAAGTGCTCTTTCAAACACTTTAAAAACAAATCTTTTTTTTCATTTTTAGAAAGCAAACAACTGCTAAACCATTGATGGGAAATATAGCATTGGAAAAGATCTTTAAAAAAATCTCCTTGGGATTTTCCAGACTTTAAAGAACGCTCGATTGTGTCTCGGGGTGAAGCACCCAGAACAGTCAAGGACATGACCCCGGCCCAATAGGGCGCCAGGCTATCTGAGGCACAGGACTGGAACAAATTCTTAAAGTCTATTGAGAATTCTTTCTTTAACCTTTCAGCTGAGGCGATATCATCAAAATCAATTCCCTCAGGAAAATTCTTTTTCAAAAATCTTGAGAAGCTCTGCTCAAAAGCAACAGAAGTATCCTCAAAAAAAGACAATCGAGATCTATTTTCAAGATAAAAAAACTCAGCCCCCCAAACCTTAGATCGAGCCTTCATAGCAGCGAGTAACTTAGAAAACTCATCTACAAAATGTGCATAGGCCTGAAAGACTTTGTTTTCATAAAAGCTAAATACCTTGTTGAGGTTTCCCTCTTGATCAAAACAAGATAGGTGCATACCTTGATGAGACAAACTTAGTGTACGAGCAGCAGTGATGGGAACACCACTGTTAGGAAGAAATGGCGCCGGAGAAACGGGGAGTATCCAGCAGTATTGGCGCTTAGACTCGTTTAATATTTGAATAAGTCGAGGTAAGTCTCTCTCAGTATGTAATGAACCAAAATCCCAGACCCCATTCGCTTCAGCGTGAAATCCCCAATTCACCGGAATATAAACCGTCTGGTCGATCGGAAATTCCTGTAATTTAGTTTCCCATAAAGCAGCAGATGTCTTCCAGTAGCAAAACCACTGCTCACCAGGCTTCACAGGATCAAGGATCTGTTGTGATCGTTCAATTAAGGCCATTCTTCCCCAAATTCAAAAATACCAATATCAAATTTTAACTCTAAGATGGATATGAAGGGTATCAAAATCCGTCGATGAATGCTTGACTAGAACAATTTCAACCTAGCCGATATTTACGCATCGCCTCATACTCAAACAAGGCTGTAACAATTGTCCGCCAAGAGTGAGTTTTAGCTTAATAAAAAGGTTCTTTTATATGAGAATAAAGAGACTCTACCAAATTAACAAACACTGATTTTTCAGATACAGTCTGCCATCACTAAAAAGGAATTCCTATGTGGTTTTTTAATCCGGAAGAAAAAGAAATTCAAACAGTCTGTCGTGATTTTGCTCGAAACGAACTGGCCCCACATGCAGAACATCATGACAACAAAGAAACATTTAACATAAATGCTTTCAGACATATGGGTGAACTTGGTCTCTTAGGTATCACTGCCGACCAAGAGTATGGTGGCGCAGGCATGGGAGCGACGGCTGCAACGATCGTCATGGAAGAATTTGGGAAGGCCTGTGCGGGCTCTACACTTTCTTATTTGGCCCATACTATTTTGTGTGTGAACAACTTAAACAATAACGGCTCTCCAGAGCAAAAAGCTAAGTATCTTCCAAAGCTCATTTCAGGGGAACACGTTGGTTGCATGGGAATGAGTGAACCTGAGTTTGGGTCCGATGCTGTTGGAATGCAAACCAAAGCCGTTAAGACAGGAGATTTCTACGAAATCACTGGTAATAAAATGTGGATCACAAATGCTCAGTACGCAGACGTCGTGTATCTCTACACAAGAACAGGTCCGGGAAAAAAAGATTTGACCACTTTCATTGTTGAAAAAAACACTCCAGGTTTTAGCGTTTCAAAAGAAATTCATAAAATGGGTATGCGCTCTTCTCCAACGGGTGAACTTTCATTCCAGAAAGCGAAAGTGCCTATGGCAAACCGAGTGGGTAACGAAGGAGATTCCGTTCTTCATATGATGAAGAATCTTGAAATTGAACGCATCACAATCGCTGGAATTTCGCTGGGAATTGCTCAAGCGTGTCTCGATCAATGTGTAAAATATGCTGGCGAAAGAAAACAGTTCGGAAAAAATCTTGCTCACTTTCAAATGATTCAAAAAATGATTGCAGAAATGTACTCAGAAACTGAGGCCATGAGACGCATGCTTTATACTGTTTGTTATGAGTATGACCACGGCAATAAATCTAACAATCTTGCTTCGGCAGTAAAACTTCAACTTCCAAAGATGGCCACCAAGATTGCTCTTGATGCGATTCAACTTCACGGTGGCTACGGTTACTCCAGAGAGTTCCCAGTTGAGCGTATGATGAGAGATAATAAGCTCAATGAAATTGGCGCCGGAACAAATGAAGTTATGATCATGATCATTGCTAAAAACTTATTAAAAGAAGCTCTAAGAGACTAAAATGAACGAATTTCAAAAAGAACTCTGCCAAAATCTTTCTAAGTACTGCTGGGAAACCATTGAACCTCACATGGAGCATGACGATGCAGACGGCAAGTTTCGCATGGAGTTTTTTAAAGGCTTAGGGGACTATGGCGTTGCTGGTGTGACTCTCCCAGAAGAATATGGGGGTGCCGGACTCTCTTATCTGGATTATTGCTACGTATTGGAAGAAATTGCCAAAGTCTCTGTTCCTTATGCTGTGACTGTTTCTGTGTCATCAATGGTTCAAACGATTTTGAACGAATATGGAACTAAAGCACAGAAAGAGAAATATCTCCCAGCTCTTACAAGTGGTGATGAAATCGGTGCTTTTGCTCTATCTGAGTCCCATTCGGGTTCGGATGCAGCCTCTTTAAAGACCACTGCTAAAAAAGTTGAAGGTGGTTATGTTCTGAATGGAACGAAAATGTGGATCACTTCTGGCGGAATCGCCAAAACTTATATTGTGATGGCGCGAACAGGTGGCGAAGGGGCCAAAGGTGTTTCCGCTTTTATTGTTCGTGAGGGTGATGCCGGATTCAGTTTTGGTAAAGCTGAAAAGAAAATGGGGTGGAAAACCTCACCGACTCGCGAGCTTGTTTTTGAAAACTGCTTTGTTTCAGATGAAAACTTGCTTTTGACTGAAGGTAAAGGATTCACTGTGGCCATGGGTGGACTGGATCGAGGCCGCGTTGCGATTGCCGCCATAGGTGTGGGATGTGCTAAGAGGGCCCTGGATGAAGCCGTGAGCTACAGTCTAACACGCCAACAATTTAAACAACCTATTTTCGATTTTCAGGGATTGCAGTTCATGCTCGCTGATATGGCGCTAGAAGTTGAAAGCTCGCGTCTTATGGTTCTTTCGGCTGCTCAGTCCATTGACGACAAGAAAACCAACAGTAAACTCTGCTCGATGGCAAAACTCAAAGCAACAGATGCGGCGATGAAAGTCACGACTGATGCTGTTCAGGTTCTGGGAGGCGTCGGCTATACTGCCGAGTATCCAGTCGAGCGCTTCATGAGAGATGCCAAAGTCCTTCAGATAGTTGAAGGAACAAATCAAATTCAACGAGTGGTGATTGCTCGCCATCTCAAAAAAGAGTACGAACAACATGCTTAATTGGACCATTCGCTCTGAACACAAGCCAACACTTTCTCAAACTTTTGAAAATGACTTCAAAAAATATTCTGAAACTCTGAATTCTCCTGACACAGGTTTCTTCTATCTTCCCCAGAATCAACAGCTACTGGAGGAGAGCAAAAAAGTTTATCGTCAGTTTTCTCAAAAAAAATATTTTATTCATGTAGGGATTGGAGGAAGTGCTCTAGGTCCTGATATGTTTCTCAAAGCTCTTGGATCAAACAAAGGTGTAGAATTCATATTTCTTAATAACATTGATCCCGACGATTTCTCCAGACAACTCAGTAAAGTCAAAATTCAAGAATCACTAATCTATGTTGTGTCTAAATCTGGCACAACTGCTGAGACCGTTGCAGCCGTGAGTATTTTACTTAAAGAATTACAACTGGCCGGCATCAATCAAGAAAATTATAAAGACTACTTTGTCTTTTGTACTGATCCAGAAACTGGAGACTTAAGAAAGCTCGCTGCTGAATGGGGTGTCTCAACTCTTTCAGTTCCTGCTAACATTGGAGGCCGCTTTTCTGTACTTACTCCTGTAGGGTTTCTGCCCATGCTCTTTGCAGGAATTGATGCTTCTAAAGTTCTCACTGGAGCGGCCCATCTTCAAAAAAGACTATCTGATAAAAACGAGGGCGAAGATTTTTTCAAACTGGCGAGTTGGATTAAAGATTTACATGATTTAAATGTGCGCCAAACTGTCATCATGCCCTACTCTTCTTTATTAAAAGAATTTTCTGCATGGTTCGTCCAATTGTGGGCAGAAAGTCTTGGGAAAGATGGTAAAGGTTTGACCCCTATCCCCGCTTATGGCGCCACTGATCAGCACTCACAAATGCAACTTTTTATGGAAGGTCCTAAAGATAAAACAATCTTTATTATTGAAGTTGAGCGCTTCCAACATGATTATGCTCTAACAAACCAAGTTTCTACTCCGTCTTTTCAGACTCTCGCTCCCTTTTCGTTGAGCACACTCATGAAGGCAGAGCTTGAGGGAACTCTTGCAGCCTTGACCGAAAACAAACGTCACGTGGTTCATCTGAAAATATCAAAACTCAATGAAGAGTCCCTTGGTCAACTTGTTTTATTTGCAGAATGTCTGACGGTGTTTGTCGGGAAGTCGTTAAATGTAGACCCTTTTAACCAGCCTGGAGTTGAGGCCGGAAAAAAATATGCTTATGCATGGTTAAAATCTCACTCTTAATGCCGATAAGCCACTAAGTGCGTCTTGCTCACAAAAGCTGAGACGACTACAATAAAGCCCAATAGTTAGATAGAAGAATTATGGAGAAGTCATGAGCGATGACAATAACGCCACGGTCGTCATTACAGATATCAGAAAAGCACTCGCGGCTTCTGATGAAGAGGCGAAACAAAAACCGGCATGTTTGCTAGTGGTTGGTGGTGAATTAAACGGATCTATTTTTAATCTTGTGCCAGGTGAAAGTGTGATAGGTCGCAATCCAGATTGTACAATCTCACTTGATTTTCAAGGTGTTTCAAGAAAACATTTTACCATCACAGTTATCGACCATGAAGTGACTGTCACGGACCTTGGCTCAGCAAATGGAACCTATCTCAATAACCAAAAGCTTGAAACTCCAACGCTCCTTAAGCGCGGGGATATGATTAAGATTGGTGCTATTGCCATGAAGTTTCTCCCCTCTGGAGACCCAGAAAGACTGACTTACGATAAATTACACGAGGAAGCCAACACAGACGGTCTTACCAAGTGCTATAATAAAATGTTCTTTAACAACTCACTCGAAACAGAAGTCAAAAAAAGTAAAGTCACTGGAAAGCCTTTGACTTTGATTATTTTTGACCTTGATCATTTTAAAAAACTTAACGACAACTACGGCCACGATGCCGGGGATTACGTCTTAAAAGAAAAAGCTCGCCTCATCCGTGAAAATGGAATTCGCCAAGGTGATGTTTTTGCTCGCTACGGTGGTGAGGAGTTTTGTATCCTACTTCCCAATACAAATCTCAAACAAGGTTTTGAGATTGCCGAACGACTAAGAAAATTAGTTGAAAAGCATGAATTCATTTATGACGGAAAACGCCTTCCTGTAACCGCTTCTATTGGTGTTGCTGATTATCGTCAGGGTGTAAACAACGGAACTGATCTATTTAAAAGAGCAGATTCTGCAGTTTACAAATCAAAAGAGGGCGGACGTAATCAGGTGAATTTTTATAAGGCGTAAATGCTGACTTCTCCACCGAGAATAGGCCTCTTACCAGAACATCTGATTGATCAAATCAAAGCTGGCGAAGTTATTGAGCGCCCAGGGAACCTGGTCAAAGAGATCCTTGAGAATTCTATTGATGCAGGATCCACTCGAATAGAGCTAACACTAAAAAATAATGGTCTCGATCTCATCCATCTTAAAGATAATGGACATGGCATTCTTGGCCAGGATCTGCCTCTGGCCTTTTCTCGGCACGCAACTTCAAAGATCACTCGTTTTGAAGACCTCTATCAACTTCATTCTTTTGGTTTTAGAGGTGAAGCCCTGGCCTCAATTTGCGCGATATCAAAAGTTCAATGTATCACATTTAATGAAGCTGAGCCTGAGGGCTCAGAGCTTAGAATTGAAGGTGGCTTAACTGTTTATTCTGGGAAACGACAAAAAAATTCCGGCCAGCATGGCACTGATCTCAATATCCAAGACTTATTTTTTAATACTCCGGTCCGATTAAAATTCATTCAATCACAGGTCTCTGAGAGGAACTTTCTTCGAAGAGTGATATTCTCCTTTATCCTGGCCCATCCAAAAATTGAATTTGTGATTAAGCTTGATGAAGATGAAAAAGAAATCTATCAGGCCCGTGAAACTCTTCAAGAGCGCCTTCAAGATATCATACCGAAGGGAAAAGATCAGATCCAATACTCTCAGCGTTTTTATGAGAGTAACGAACTTGAGCTATACATCATCCCTGGCCACTTTAAGACACCGGTGAAACTTCAATACACATTCATAAATCAACGTTACGTTATTGATAAACAACTTATGAGGGTCATCTCGAATGCTCTCCTAAGTGTTTTTGGATCAGATGATTATCATTTCGTCGCATTCTTGAACCTTCCTGCAGATCATATTGATGTGAATGTTCACCCCAATAAAACGATCATAAAACTTTTTGAATCGTCTAAAGTGATAGGTCTCATCTCTGGTGCGATTAAAGAGCTTGGTTCATCACCAAGATCACAAGGAACATCAGTTGCCCCCGCATCGTTTTTACCTTCTCAGTCCCAATCGACAATGATTCATTTAGATCATCAATTAAGTCCTACACTGCTTCAAGAACGCCATGATTATAATATGAGTGGGATATTCTCCCCTCATAGAACAACTGTCGAAGAGGCAAAACTGATCTGGGTAGATCAATATTTCCTTTGTTCACTCAATCAGAACTGGATGGCCATTTCAGCTGGAAAATTACTTGAAGCCTACGTCATGCTCAAATTGCAACGGCCATTTCATCAATCCATACCATTACTTGTGAGTGAGCCTTTTAAATTCACAAAATCAGATGAACCTCGCATTGAACAACTTTTAACCCAAGGAATAGAACTTGAAAAACTCTCTTCTGATACGGTCGTTTTAAGATCAATTCCAGACTGGATGAATGGATTTCCCTTAAAATGCATTCTGGTCCCCCTGATCTATGGGATGCCTGTGCACAAAACCTCTTTGAATACACAAGATTGGTCAACTCAGACTTGGCTCAAGATGATGGAGGAAATTGGAATCGACTTACTGATGACTCAAAAAATAGCGACAGATCTCTCCCGACTTTTAAAAGAGAATCTTTAAGATGAAAGTGGTGATTATCTCAGGCCCAACAGCGACCGGTAAGACAGATCTGAGCCTACAACTGGCCAGTGATTTTGGTGGAGAAATTGTCAATTTCGACTCTTTACTCTTGTACAAAGAAATCACTATTGGAACTGCCAAGCCCACGATTGAAGAACGTGGAAAAATCCCTCACCATATGATTGATATCAGCAGCATTTCTCGGCCATTAAACGCTGCGGATTATGCTAAACTTGCTCTTCCAATTATTGATCAACTTTTAAAGGAAAAAAAAATTGTCTATCTCGTGGGTGGAAGTGGATTTTATCTTCAGGCCATCTTAAGGGGGATGTATGATTCACCCACAACACCGAAGGATATCCTCGAAAAGTCAGACACTCTTTATCGCCAAGAAGGCATCACTCCCTTCAGAGAGATTCTCAAAAAAGAAGATTTCCTCTCTTTCACTCGTTACCATGAAAATGATCATTATCGCATCAGACGAGCAGTGGAACATTTTTGGACAACTGGGACACCACTTTCCCTAACCAGAGCAAAAAAAGATTTGGAAAATGACCAGAGTAACCAAATGAGTATTCATGGGTGGGATATTCATCATGTCCATTTAGATGTGCCAAAAGAAGAGCATTTCGAGATCATAAAACATCGAACGAAAAAAATGCTCACCAATGGTCTTATCCAAGAGGTTGAATCACTTTTACAAAGTGGGTTTACTGGACTGGAAAAACCGTTACAGAGTATTGGCTATAAAGAAGTGCTAGATCTTCATTTTGGTCTGATCAAAAATCTGGAAGACTGTCAGGAGAGAATTGTGATCTCCACTAGGCAGCTCGCTAAATCTCAGCGCACTTGGTTTAACCGAATCTCTGGAAAAGTCACCTACCACCCCCTCCTCGACACGGCCAAAATAGCCGAAGACGTTAGTCATTTCATCCAGTTAAAACTCTAATCGACTCATCTATTTCTGCCCCCGACAGCTAAAGAATCTGGGCCTTTAACCGATAAGAATACTATGTCTCACGCAGCTCTAAGTCTTCTTATTCTCATCGCTTTCATGAATTTGGCCTTTGCCCAAAATACTCCGATAATTGATGAAACTTCGCTCAACATAACAGATATTCTTACCCGCCCAGAACTTCAGTCTTCCATTGATATGGCAAAAAAAACCTCCCAACTTGAAGATCAAGTGATGTCCTCGAACTGTGGAGATCCCAAAGAGAAAGAACAGAGTTGCCAAGGATTTTCCCAGTCTCTCATGCCTAAAGTTTACAAAGAAAAAGGTTGGAAAACACTTTTTGAAATCAAGTACCAACCTATTGAGACACGGCAACCAAGATCGACGGCAGCATCCAACTTTCGCGATTTAAAAAATAGTTTAGAATATTATCGATACGTGAAAAATGATCCTATGACAGAACTAAAAACAGCTGAGCAACTTGAAAATGAAGCGAATAAAATCGGTGTTTGGTATGAAACTGCCTATGGAAGAAAACAAGATCCCTTCAATATCCAGCTCTCTTTAATGTTAGAACAAATAAATAATCCTCTTTTCTATCCTAAAAACAGCTCAGAAAACCAAAACAATGACTTGATGTTTTCTCGTATTAAAGAATATTCAAAGGATATGACCGATGCGGACTATCTGAGATTTGTTTCGTCTATGGCCGGTTATGTAGACTACAACTGGGATCGGGCCAGTTTTCAACAAACTCAACAGGGCGGACTTGGGGTCGTGACCCCCTTTGACCAGTTATCCAATACAAAATACGGCGTCTGTGGGGATATTCACTCCATGGCGGCGAAGCTTGGAGAGCTCAGAGGATGGGAAACATTCACCACTGGCTACGCTTTAGAAGGTATGCAGCATGTCCTCACTTCAATGGTTGATCCAAGACATCCTGATAAACTCATGGTGGTGAACTATGGAAATTATGAACTACAGGCCTTAAATGATGGTAACTCCGTCGTCCCTACGCCAACTGGTCAAGGTGCTGATTGGAGTGACATAGGGATGCAAATGCGGATCTTTAAGAACAATAAAACCGCAGATCCAACTGGTAAGATGCAACAAATTGCGACTGTTCCCACGGCACTTGGAAGCTTCATGAATGATCTTTTTAAAAAAGAATATGAAATCGCGAAGGCGATGCCGGCCAACATGAACTTCAGAAAAGAAGAGGCGAGATCAGATTATGAACAAAGATCTGTTTCTTTTAAAAATCATGATCAAAAAGTAACTGATAAACTCACCGCCGATGGTGTTGTGGTCTATGAAGGCGAAACGGATAATGCTCATATCTATGGTGTCGGAGTCAGTCATGATGTCTATAAAGATCTCTATCGCTGGGATGAAAAAGAAGGCAGATGTGTTTTAAAAAAGAATAAATACTTTAGCCTTGGAGTAGCCTCAAGCCTTGTAAACTTTAATCCGAACGGACTTCAAGATACTTTCTATGTTTATCTCAATATGAAAGGTGGTCAAATTTATCACATTTACCAGTCTGAACATTTTCAATTTAAAGGGGTTCTTGGATATGAACTGA
>CANFNX010000117.1 GCA_947448495.1 Bacteriovoracaceae bacterium
ATACAACCTTACGATTAATTCTGCGTGCTTCAGCATGAAGCCAGAACTGACCAAGATAATCTCTAAGAATGGTAGAAGAAACGTCTTTTCTCTTGAGGGCGAGAATGGCCTGAATAAAGCGCTCAAATTCTTTTCGTAGAAAGAGCTCCCCTTTCCAGATATTTGTCTCAAGTTGGATATAAAAACGATCGTATTCTTCTGGTGAAACGAGTTCAGGCTTTAAGCCTTGCTCGACTAATAACGTATTAAAAAAGACGTTGAGTTTTTCTTTGTAAACCTTGCCTAGATCAGACTTCGTCCCGAACTTCGAGCGAAAATGGGCCTTGACCTCATTTTCAAGTTTATTCACGGATGAGCGTTTAAGCTTATTTCTCATCTGATGAAAGTTTTTTTCAAGATCTCGCTTGAGATTAAAAACAGCACCAGATATATCAGCAATTTTCTTGGTCAAAACCCATTCGTGCAAGCGTTCTTCAGATTTATCAATGAGACCCGTTTGGAGCGCATAAACAGCTTCTCTGACCTGAGTTCGATAATCCCCTAGACACTGAACACACTGGCAAGAGAGATCTTTATCATGCAGTTTTAATTCAAAGTTAAGCTTGAGAAGATCTTGTGTTGAGACATGTTTTGCTGTCTTTTCTTCTACCCATGCCTTAAAAATGTCCACATAAGAAGCAGCAACTTCACGATTAAACTTACCATCAACTAAAAGAGAATAGTGGGTAGTCGCTGGAAAGATGAAATCTTCCACCAAAGCCGTCTCAACAATGGATGAGCGCTCAAACAATTCTCGAACTTTTCCAAAAGATTTTTCAAAAAGAGATTCAAGGGAGGGATGGAGCTCCAAAAGTTTCTGAGCTTCAAAGGCTATCGACTCAAGAGTCGTCAAAACGACTTGAGCCTCTTCTAAAGACCGCATCCCGGAAGATTCATCATCTTCCAGGATACTAGTCGTTATTAAAGCTTTTCGAGAGATTTCAAGATTAGAACGGATGTCCTGATAAAGGGACGTAATTTCACTACTCAACGTTTACCAACTTTCTTAGTTAGCGAGCTCCACTACAAATGCAGTTGCAAGTTTCGCAAATTTAGCAGCATGTTTAGCATCTCCGCCAGCATTCTGCAAAGTATCATTCGGAGTATGGATCTTGTGGTTAATGTCTTCCATCGTTGATTCAAATGGAATTGAAGATGGGTAACCATTTGCCGTCCAAGAAGCATGATCTGAACAACCATACCCACAACGAGAGTAGCCCCATGGGACTTTCACGTATTCATCAATCAATTTACCTAAGAATTCATTTTGTGAACCATTTGTATAGTCGGCCATCATGACAATGTCTTTATCAGCAGAGCCTTTATTGAGAGTCATATCAAGTTGCATAACTCCAATAACTTTCTTGCCATCTTTTTTGTAGCTTGCAGCAATATCTTTCGATCCTAAAAGACCAACTTCCTCAGCTGCATAGCCCATGAATTGAATGGTGCGCTTTGGCTTAAAATCATTTTGCATAATGATACGGATAACTTCAGTGATCGTAGCGATACCAGAAGCATTATCATCAGCACCAGGAGCACGACTGCTTCCCCCGAACATGCCAGAAATTGAATCCGCGTGACCACCAAGAATAACAATTTCTTCAGGCTTCTCAGAACCTTCAATCGTCATGATGATTGAAGCTTGAGGCCAGCTAGAGTGTTTATAAAGTTCCACTTTCACATCCGAACGATGACTTGAAAGTGAAGCCCATGTATCACGAATAAACTCAGACGATTTAACACCTGTATCAGTACGGTAATAGCGAGTATTAAAAGCCGCCAATTTTTCAATTGTTGATCTCATCGTTGGTTCATCGACTTGGGCAACCATGGGAGCAACGAGAGCAGCTTGATCAATAGAGTAATCGGCGAAGATAGCCTGTTTTGCAAAATACATTTCACCTTGGGAAGAAAGTGCAGCTTGAGCTTCTTCGTAAGATTCATGAGAGATAAACCCACCGCAACGGTGGAGTTCGTCATGAATCACACCCGAAAGTTTCTCAACTTCAGCAGGGGCGAGTTTTACAACCGAAGCACCTTGGGCCGAGTATAGAGTCTGAACAGATTTGTTAAGTTTTGGGCGAATTTTCGCCAAAACTTCATTATCAACGGTTAACCATTGAGCTTTTGGCGCAGCGAGCGCTGAAGCAGAGAGTGCGAGCGCCATCAATCCTATGATTTTTTTCATTTTTTTCCATCCTTGCTTATAAAAATGACTGATACAATTAACCCATAGATTCGCAGCCTTTGTGAAGGAAAAGTTACATGACTTTGCCTTACAATGACGCAACATCAAAAAAGGATTTTTTGAATGAAAACGGCCCTTACAGATCTCCTGGGAATTGAACTACCTATCATTATGGCCCCCATGTTTTTAGTCACCAACGTAGACATGGTAGTAGAGGCCTGTGAATCAGGACTTGCTGGCTGTATACCAGCGTTAAATTTTCGGACGATTGAAGACTTGGAAAAAGGCTTAAGAGAAATAAAATCCAGAACCAAAAAACCTTTTGGTGTGAATCTCATCGTCAATAAATCCAACATCCATGCTAAAAAACAACTTGAAACCTGTATTGATGTCGGTGTCGATTTTTTTATAACCTCCTTGGGCTCACCGGAAGAAGTCATCAAGGCTTCAAAAGCTCATGGAATAAAAGTTTTTTGTGATGTGATCGAAGAAGGTTATGCAAAAAAAGTGGAAGATCTTGGGGCAGACGCGATCATAGCCGTGAACTCTGGAGCTGGCGGACACCTTGGAAATATACCGGCTTCAGTCCTTGTTCCTGCTCTAAAATCTATCTGTAAAATCCCTGTGATCTCGGCCGGTGGTGTAGGAACAGGTTCTGGAATTCTTTCAATGCTTGCTCTGGGTGCTGACGGACTCTCCATTGGAACTCCTTTTATTGCCACCAAAGAATCGGGAGTCAGTGATGATTATAAAAAAGCCTGCATTGATTACGGAGCTGAAGATATTGTGGTCACGACAAAACTTTCTGGCTCCCGTTGTACCGTGATTAATACTCCCTATGTTCAAAAAATTGGGACCGACCAAAATATTCTTGAGAATGTTTTGAATAAAAATAAGCAAATAAAAAAATACGCAAAAATGCTGACTTATTACAAAGGCATGAAAGCGATTGAAAAAGCGGCTTTTAGTGCGACTTATAAAACGGTTTGGTGTGCGGGAACATCTGTTGAATTTACATCTGAAGTCCTACCTCTAAGAGAAGTCGTTCAGAAGCTTAAATCTGAATTTTCAATTGCTGAACAAAACCTTTTAAAGACATTAGGACGTGTATGAAGTTTGCTTTTAATCTGATCGATAAACTCCTTTTAAATCCCACAAAGACAGGTCTTATGGCCTTAAATAAGGTTTTGATGGTTGGCATTCCTTTCAATGCTCCCCATGGATTTAAGATTGTAGAAATTTCTGATGACCAAGTCATGATCACTCTTCCCAATAGAAAATTAAATCATAACCACCTTGGTGGAGTCCATGCTTGTGCCATGGCCACTGTCGGTGAATACTGTGCGGGAATGTCACTTTTAAAAAGTTTTGGTGCCAATAAGTACCGGCTTATTCTTGCAGATCTTCATGTAAAATACACCTATCAGGGACGAACTGATCTCATCGGAAGTTGCTCTCTCGGGCAAATTGAAAAAGACACAGTTCAAAAAGGACTTGAGGCGGACGGGAAATATCTTCAAGAGTTAAAGACCGTGATCAAGGAAAAATCTGGTAAAGAAGTGGCGATTGTTACGACAACCTGGCAGCTCAAATCTTGGGATCAGGTTAAGACCAAAAGCTAAAAAGTTCTTTGGCGATAAAAGCAAACAGATAGGCCAAACCTAGGGTGTAACCCACCATCAAGGTTGGCCAGGCCAGACCATTGGTCTCACGCTTCATCACGGCAAAAGTTGAAATGCATTGTGGAGCAAACACAAACCAAATAAGTAGCGCCATCAAAGATCCAAGACCAAATTCGTGCACTAAGGCCTGAGAGAGATTTTTTTCATGTCCCTCTGTCCCCTCTTCAATTGATAACACCATTGATAAGGCACTCACTACGACTTCTCGAGCGCCAATACTTGGAATCAAGGCGGTGGTCATCCGCCAATCAAATCCGAGGGGCTTAAAAACTGGAGTAAAAACTCGGCCGATGGAAGCTGCATACGAAGTTTCGATGTGACTCTTTCCGTCGGTTTGAGGGAAAGTCACTAAAAACCAAATCGCGATACTGATGGCCAGAATAATCCCACCGGCTTTTTTAAGAAAAATCATTCCCTTGTTTTTCATGACAAGAAAAAGATTTTTGAGTTTAGGAATGCGATAAGGCGGCAGTTCCATTAAAAGCATCGAAGGCGATGACTGGGGAAGACTCTTCTTAAAGATGAAGGCCATCACAAGCGCCGAAACAAATCCCAACATATAAAGCCCAAACAAAACCAGTCCTGGAAGACGCAAGAACTCCCATCCAAAAACTGGATGATCTGGAATTAAGGCTCCAATCAAAACGGCATACACTGGTAGTCGAGCAGAACAAGTCGTCAAAGGGATCACCAACATCGTAATCAAACGCTCACGTTCATTTTCGATCACTCGAGTCGACATAATTCCAGGAATGGCACAAGCATGAGAAGACAAAAGAGGAATCACAGCTTTCCCTGGAAGTCCCATCTTTCGCATCAGGGAGTCCATCATAAAAGCAGCTCGTCCAAGATACCCCACATCCTCCAAAAATTGAGTGAACAAAAATAGAATCATAATTTGTGGAAGAAAAACTAAAACTCCTCCTACTCCACTAATAACTCCATCGACAAAAAAACTTTTTAGAGTTGGTTGCGAAATATAAAGTGAAATCCATTCACCCAAAAGATGAAAAAAGGATTCAATCAAATCTGAAAGAGGGGCAGACCAACTAAAGAGAGTTTGGAACATAATCAGGAGAACGATTAAAAGAATAAAACCACCGCCAATGGGATGTAAAACCCAACGATCAATTCTCTCTCCTAGTGAATCAGGTCGTAATGGCGAGAGGGTAATTTTTGCCAACAATGAATCGATCTGGTTAAAAATTCCACTGACATAGTTAGGTGAGCGAAAGGTTTTTTGTAATTCTGCGGGCAATTCTATCTTAGGTAATTCCCCATTGGAGAGATGCTTTTTCAACATCTCAATCAAGTTTGAAACGCCATCGCCAGTTGCAGCGCTGGTAGGGACAATGTCGGCATTTAATTCTTTGGCCATTAACGCGATATCAATCTTCATTCCCCTCTTCTCAGCTTCATCCATAAGATTTAGAGCGATGAGTAAAGGATAACCTAGTTGCTTCAGTTGGAACGCCATAAATAAGGATTTATCGAGATTGGTGGCATCGAGAACGAGAATAAACAAACTGGCCGTCTGTGATTTTTCTTTTTGTAGTAGAAAATCTTTTGTCACTTTTTCATCGAGAGTCGTAGCATCTAGTGAATAAAGACCTGGTAGGTCGATCACTTGAATAGAGTGCTTCCCATTTTCTGAAATCCAACCAATTTTTTTTTCAACTGTGACCCCAGGGAAATTGGCCACTCTTTGGTAAGAACCAGTCAACTTGTTAAAGAGAGCTGTTTTCCCAACGTTGGGCATCCCAACTAAAGCGACTTGCCCTATCATGAACAAACCTCAACCCTCACCATCTGGGCCTCTGACTTACTTAAGGCCACCATTCGGCCTCTGACTTCAACCAGAAAGGGTTCATGAAAAATGGGCGCTTTTAATTTTATTTCTATCTTGGCACCTTCAATAAACCCCAAATGCATAAGACGAGACTCAACATCAGAAATGTCCTGAACGGGCCTATCAGAAATAGGAGCAATAACTAACTTTCTATGGAGAGGGGCTTCATCAATCGTCATGACGTTTGGTATATCAAACTATTTCCCCTTTGGCCATGGAATTTCTCCCAAATGAGCCACCTAACGTGTTAGAATTAATGGATTCAATGGGAACTCACAAATGTTAACTGGCCAGCTTTAAAGTCATTGGATACATCTCAAAGTACCGGTGGAGGACATATGAAATCTGTTTCGTTTCGCTATCTCATCTTGTTCATTTTTGTCGTGGCCTGCACTCACTCACCTCAACATAAAATTAAACTCACAATTCTTCACACCAATGACCATCACGGCCGCTTTTGGCCAAATAAAGATGGTGAATTAGGCATGGCGCCTCGATCGACACTTATTAAAAAAATTCGTGATGAAGTTAAAAATGATGGCGGACATGTCTTGCTCTTGGATGCTGGTGATGTGAATACAGGTGTTCCACAATCTGATCTTCAAGACGCTGAACCAGACTTTAAAGGAATGTCACTGCTTGGATATGATGTGATGGCGGTTGGCAATCATGAGTTTGATAAACCACTCAAAACAATTTTTAAACAGCAGCAATGGGGTGGATTCCCTTTTGTGTCGGCCAACATTTATGACAAGCAGACGAATAAAAGAATTTTCCCTTCTCACGTTTTAAAAGAATTTAAGAACTTAAAGGTGATTGTTTTTGGCCTCACAACTGAAGACACTCCCATGAAATCTAATCCTAAAAACAGTTCTCACCTTAAATTTGTTCCTGCGGTAGAAGAAGCCAAGACACTTGTGCCTACCCTCCGTGCTCAGTCTGATGTTCTGATAGCTCTAACCCATATTGGCCATTACCCAGATGAGAAGAATGGAACAGATGCTCCAGGGGATGTCACTCTTGCTCGTCAGGTAAATGGGATTGACGTCATCGTTGGAGGACATACTCAAAAACCTCTTTTCCAACCAGATATTCAAAATGGCGCAGTCATTGTTCAGGCGGCAGAATGGGGAAAATATTTAGGCCGAGTGGATCTTGAGATTGTCGATCACAAGGTCATACTCAAAAGTGCGAAATTGATACCAATAAACCTGAAAGACTCCTCAGACAAGATTCAAGCGGATCCACAAGTTGTAGCGGCTCTTAAAGATTTCAAAGAAAAAGGTGATGCGAGCCTTCAGACAATTTTTGGCTCTCTTGATAAAGAGCTTGTCGGAAAAAGAGAAATCGTTCGTTCGCAAGAAACATCACTCGGAAACCTCATTGCTCTTGCAAATAAGCAAAAGGTCAATGCGGACCTTTCCATTATCAACTCGGGCGGAATTCGAGACTCCCTCTATCCGGGTCAAGTCTCTTATGAATCGATTCTCATGGTTTTGCCCTTTGCTAGTGAACTCACAATTGCTGAGATGAAAGGTGAGGAGTTAAAAAAATATCTTGAATATGTTATTTTTAACCTCACGCCAGGCTCAGGTTCCTTTCCGCAAATGAGTGGAGTTAAGATCATCGCTGATCAACTGAATAAAAAAATTGCGGAGATTTTGATTAACGACAAACCAATCGACGGAAGTAAAATCTATCGCATGGCCATACCAGAATTTATCGCAGGTGGCGGGGATAAGTACCCTCACCTCGTGACTCGAAGAACCGGCTTTATTGATGCAGAGATTCTCAAAGACTTCATTGCAGCAAAAAAACATCTCAAGGAAAAAGACTACTCGGTGCGTGGTTACATTAAATTTAAATAGCTGATCAATATACTTTTAATTTCTTTATCAAACATTAACACAACATCCGTAGACGGTTTGCTAAGCCATTCTGTAATCTAATAGGGAAAAAATCTACCACAGGATCAACATGATGTTGAATATTTTAGTATGGATGCTACTTCCTCTTCTCAGTCAGGCAACTGATCTCACTCCTCCACTGGCGAAAAGTCTTCATGACGATCAGATCATCTCAAGAGTGACCTATGATCTGAGCTATAACGATGAACATGAAGTGGCCAATTGGGTAGGGCATACAATTGGAACGAAAGAATTAAGAAACTGCGTACAACGCTCTGATGCCTTTCGTGTCGATCCTCTCGTAAAAAATGGCTCTTCAACTCCAGCTGATTATGCCAATAGCGGTTATGACCGTGGACATTTACTTCCGGCCGGAGATATGAAGTTCGATGCTACCGCCATGAAAGATACATTTTATATGAGTAATATGACTCCGCAGCCACCAAAATTCAATCGAGGTCGTTGGAGTGTTTTAGAAAATCTGGCCCGTGCATGGGGACTGAAGTATAAAAAAATTTGGATTGTCAGTGGACCGATTTTAAAGGAAAACCTTCCAAAGATTGGCGTCAAAAATCAGGTTTCAGTACCGGCCGATTACTTTAAGGTGATCCTAAGACAAGACGGTCAATCTTTTAAAGGAATTGGCTTTCTGATGAGTACTGAAGTGCCCTATACCGGACTCACTCCTTATGCTTTACCGATAAATCAAATTGAAGATCTTTCTGGTGTCGATTTCTTTCCGACTCTTGAAGATACAGTTGAAGAAGAAATTGAAAGCGAATTAAAACTAGATGATTGGGATTTTACTGCGCAATTTTCTTATTTACCTTGTTAGAAGCTTACCGATAGCGAATCGGTAAGCTTAATATATTTCTTAATGCAAACCGGCCCTTCTTAATAAAGCTCCGACATCTGGCTCTTGACCCCTAAACTGCTTATAAAGTTCCATCGGATGAACTGTGCCACCTTTTTCAAGAATTGACTGACGAAATTTTCTCGCCACTTCAGGATTAAAAATCCCTGACGTTTGAAAAAATTCGAACGCATCAGCATCAAGAACTTCTGCCCACTTATAAGAATAATATCCCGCTGAGTAACCACCAGCAAAGATATGTGAAAATGAAGTGGAGATACTCGTTCCAGCGATCTTTGGAAAAAGGCTGGTGCGATCAGAAATTTTCGATTCAAAAACAGCGATATCCGTCACTGTCGATGGATCAGCTGTGTGGTAGGCCATATCTAGAAAAGCAAAAGAAAGTTGTCTGAGAGTTCCAAGCCCCTCAAGAAATTTTCCACTTGCCTTAATTTTTTCAATCAAATCATTAGAAATTTTTTCGCCTGTTTCATAATGATAAGCAAAGAGATCAAGACACTCTTTTTCAAGGACCCAGTTCTCCATGATTTGCGATGGGAGTTCAACAAAATCCCAGTAAACATTTGTGCCTGAGAGATCGCGATACTTGCAGTTTGATAGCAATCCATGAAGGGCATGACCGAACTCATGATAAAGGGTCAGTACTTCATCTAAAGATAACAAAGATGGCTTCGTTTTGGTTGGCTTTGTAAAGTTACAGACAATCATGATATGCGGACGTTCTATCTTACCATGATACATGCCTTGCTCTTTAATTCCGGACATCCACGCCCCTCCACGTTTAGTGGTACGTGGAAAGAAGTCAGTATAGAATAAACCAACAAAGTTCTTAGTCTGATCATCATAAACTTCAAAAGTACGCACATCTTCATGGTATTTAGGAACATTGAAGACTTCTTTAAAAGTAATGCCATAAAGTTTATTGGCCACTTTAAAAATTCCATCAACCACATTCTCGAGTTTAAAAAAAGGTCGTAGCATCTCATCATCAAAATCAAGTTCACGTTTTTTGAGAATCTCTGAATAATAAGCAGAATCGTAGCGTTGTAGCTCATCGATACCATCAACTTCTTTAGCAAGTGATCGGATTTTTGCCATTTCTTTTTCAGCGTGAGGCTTGGCCTTAAGAAAAAGGTCCTCAAGAAAATCCATGACTTTTTTAGGAGACATGGCCATTCGCTCTTCTAAGACGTAATCGGCGTGAGTGTTGAAACCGAGAATTTTCGCACGCTCAGTTCTAAGGGTGAGAATTTCTTTAAGATTTTCTTGATTATCAAATTTATCATTAAAAGCTTTTGAAGAATTCGCCAAAAAGATTTTCTTACGAAGCTCACGATTTTTAGCATAAGTTAAAAAAGGAATGAGCATCGGAGCATCCAGGCTAAAACACCAGCTA
>CANFNX010000118.1 GCA_947448495.1 Bacteriovoracaceae bacterium
AACGAACTAAAAAGGAAGTTGAAGAGCTATATCGATTATTATAATTATGATCGTCCCCAGTGGAGCCTAAAAAGAAAAACCCCCGCCGAAGCGAGGGTTGAATTAGGTCTCGTTTATTAACTTGTCCGATTTAAAGGGCTCAGATCATTGCGGCCCTTTTTTGTTTTCTTAGTGATGTCCGTGTCCGTGAGAACCATGGGCATGTCCATGACTCACTTCTTCAGCAGTTGCTTCTCTCATTCCAACGATTTCTACGTCAAAGAATAAATCTTTTCCGGCCATTGGATGGTTACCATCAACAGTCACTTCATCAGCTTCAATTGACATGATAGTGAAAACTGGTGAGTGGTGGTCATTGTTAACTTGGAATTGGTCTCCAACAGTTAATTGAGCGTCAGGTGGGAATTGAGTTTTTTTAACTTTTACAACAAGCTCTGGATTTACGTCGCCGTAAGCATCAGCAGCAGCAACTTCAATTTTCTTTTTGTCGCCAACATTCATAAGAGCGATGACTTTTTCAAGGCCTGGAATGATTTGCTGACTATTTTCTAAAAAATAAAGAGGCTCGTCACCTATCGACGAATCCAATTCGGTTCCTGTTTTATCAGTGAGGGTATAATGGAACCCGATAACTCTTTTCATACGATCTCCAATTTTATGGTTAGGTCAGTTTCCTAACAATTGATAAACATAATTCTTTGTCTTGTGTCATATTTTCTATCGTGCTTGTGTCCAGTTTGGCAAACGTATCTGCGACTTTTTGAAAAGATGCTGAATCAGTATCAAATCGGTTTGCTAAAGGTAGAGGAATCTTGAAAAGTTCAATGCAATCGGCCCAAAACTTATCCTCGACGGCCGCAACCGCCACATAATTTCCGTCCTTTAGGCGATACAACGAATAACAAGGGTAGGCCCCGTTATGTAAAAACTTGGTCTTTTTCTGGGCCTGAAGTTCTTTAGGCCAGAATGGATGAAGAATAGACTCAGCAGTTTCATAAAGATAACACACTGACTTAATGAGTTGGCCATCTTCTCTGGACGAAATGATATCATTTAGCATTTGGGTTGCGACTTGCTGACCGAAGGCGATCCCCGCCACAGGGAAAAAGGGCGGATCAACGATTTGCTCCTGAGTATGCGCCACATGAAGCGATAGAAAACCACTTAGGGCCAAGGCATTCAAGTCGTGCATGGCCTTTTTATGGGTTTTAGAAGCCTCCAGCTCTACAACGGCTATTGGTTTTTTAAGCTCTTTTAGGCTTTGATCATCAACACCGAGAGTTTCTTTGAGCTTGGGAGAAAGTGAAAGAAGGATACCATCAGCTTTTTGAAGTTCTTGTTTGATCCGTGACTTAACATCTGGTGATTTAAAATCAAGCCGCAAAATTTGTTTGTTTTGGTTGAGCTCTTTATACCAAATTTCAAAGCTGTTATCAAAAGCTGAAAACATCCCAGATAGGAATGGGTCTTTATGTTTTTCATCTTCTATCTTGATCACTTCATGACCAAGGTCACTTAAGATTTTTCCTGCCAACGGCCCTGGAAGTCGATGAGTAAGATCGAGGAACCTCAATTTTCTACTCATGGGCTTCCTCTTGGATTTTAAACAAATCTTTGAATTGTTGAATTCCTTTTCCCTGATATTCGCAGGCCGTTCGGTTACAGATTTGAAAACTCTCTTGATCCTGTTGGTGATAACTCAGAACAAAACGAGAATAAAAATGATTTCTTACATTCAGAAAGTCTGGCAACTCTAACCAAGAATGTGGAACTTCAATTTTTCGATATATCTCCCTTGGGTAAGTTAGCGCCCTGAGTCCTTCACCATGTCCCAGTGGATTGGCCAAAGTAAATTGGGCCATCTCTTCGATTGTCCTTCCAAGAATTTCTTCTGGGGACAATTTCGCCTCAAGAACACTCAGACGATTGAGTAGGAGTGCAAACGTCATTACAGAGGATTTGTAAGACTGATCAAAAAACGGAGCACTCAGGTTATCGATTCCCGTTGTTGATGACTCAATTGCGGTCATATAGAGCGTCTGATTCTGCATAAAGTTCTGCGTAATAAAATCGGCAGTGTCTATCGCATTCTTCTTGAAAATCTCGTTTCCTGATATTTCATACAGGCGGAGTTGAGCCTCTGCGAAGCTCACATAATCTTCAAGGTAGAGAGCTTGATGATCAATGGTATTCGTATGGCGAATGACGTGCTTGCCAGTTTTCGGATCAATCACAATAAATTGCTTTAAGCAGCCCTCAACAGATTCTTGAATCAGCGAAAGGGCCAGGTTTTGAATGATATCAATCGGACAATACTGAACGACATCAGCTAAGGCCGAGAGTAGCATATAATTCCAGCCGGCAATTCCTTTTCTGTCTGTGGCCGGTGGAATTCTCATCTTTCTTTGCTCTAAGAGTCTTCGTCTGATATCTCGAATTTCTTGCCAACCATCTTGCGTATAGTATTCATTTTTAAATTGTGGATTGAGTGAAAGAACGTTCAGTTGATGCTCAAAATTACCTGATTCTGTGATGTTAAAATACTGGAGATATTTTTCAACCTTGACCTTCTGCTCCTCGGGAGCATCCTCAAAGCTGGCCACAAACTCTTCTTTCGTAAAAGTAAAGTAAAGCCCCTCTTGTCCCTCTGAATCTGCATCTTGAGCACTAAAGAAATAACCATCATCGGAGATCATTTCCGTTTTAAGATAGTCTAATGTTTGGAGAATTCCATCAAAGATCACAGGAGCAGGATAAAACTGGGACATCTTTGACAGAACTTTTAATAAACCAGCTTGATCGTAGAGCATCTTTTCAAAATGAGGGACAAGGAACTTTTCATCTACTGAGTAGCGATGGATTCCACCCTTAGCGTGATCATACACTCCGCCCATCATCATTTTTTCTATCGATTCAACAATGTGCTGCCCTTGTTCTTTGGGAATCATACCTTCAAGAATCTGTTCGCTCGCCCATTCAAAAAAAGCAAAATGGGGAAACTTAGGAGCTTTACCATAGCCTCCATTAGTCGCATCGGCGAAATTTTTTAGAGCATTCATGACTGCCGATGGAGCAGGGAAATGTCCTTGGAATTCGATTTTCTTTTCTAGCTTTTGCGGTGATTTAAGTTGTTTCACAATGTCTTCAGCATTGGTGTAGAGGTTCTTATCGTTAGTTACATGAAGATCTTGCACATGCTTTAAAACGTCATTGAAACTTGGAAGCCCTTGCTTCGCCGTTTTTGGTAAGTAGGTCGCTATAAAGCAAGGCTTCCCCTCAGGGGTTAGGATGACTGACAGAGGCCAGCCACCTCTTCCGGTCACAAGAGAACTAACATTTTGGTAGTAATGATCTAGGTCTGGATATTCTTCACGATCAACTTTTATTGCAACAAAGTGTTCATTTATATAGTGAGCAGTCGCTTCATCCTCAAAAGACTCGTGGGCCATAACATGGCACCAGTGGCAAGAAGAGTAGCCAATCGATAGGAAAATTAATTTATTCGACTCTCTTGCTTTTTTAAGGGGTTCCGAACCATAGCTCCACCAATGTATTGGATTTTCAGCATGTTGCTTCAGATAGAGAGACTTTTCTAAATGCAATTTGTTCTCAGACATAAAACCTCGAAATTTGGTGAGAGGACATATGGTGTTAAATTACTAGCGATTAATCTTCAATGGTTTAGCTTAGCTTGGTCAAGGGAATTTGCTTTTTGAAACCCAGCGGGATATAAGTGAGGAAGTATGGAAAAAACGATTGTAGGGCCCAGTGCTTTAAATGCACTTGAAGCTTCTGCTGAGGAAAAGCCAAAGACTAAAATCTGGGGCTCTTTTTTCTCCACCTATAAAATACCCTTGTTCTCATTAGTGCTGTTTGGTTCATTCGCATTGCATGCTTTATACCCTCAAACTTTTCATTTCGGATTCAAGCGTCAGAAAACTTATCGTTTTAAAAGTGACTCTTTGGGCTTCTTTATTGGTGATATTACATTTTTTGCTAACAACTCCTACGATGAAGCTGAATCCAAAATTGTTCAGCTTTTCCCTGAGAAAATTCAGCTTAAAGTGAAAAGAGTTGTCCGTCCGGTATTGATTTTGTGTGAAAAACATCAACTGGACCCGTTCTGGGTTCTGTCTGTCATGTGGACGGAAAGTCATTTCAAACAAGAAGTAACGTCTAAGAAGGGTGCCAAAGGATTGATGCAATTAATGCCATCAACCTATATGGAAACTCTCGCCTTTATGAAGTCGAACGGAATTGTTCTGGAGTCGGATAGGGGCGAAGAATATCTCCGTTATCACTATGGGCAAGCCTTTACTGATATGGGCTACTCAAAACTAGTATCGAAATTGAGAAATCTAGAAGTTGGAATTTTTTATCTAAAAAATCTTTTAGTCGCATTTGATAATAACCATCATTACGCAACAGTCGCCTACAATATGGGCCCATTCTGGACTAAAGGTCAGTTGAAAAATAACTTACCTGTTGGTGAAAATAATCATTACTTGGATAAGGTTTTAAGAAATTACTACCACATTACAAGAACCTTAAGCCAAACAAGCAATGTCGCCTTCATCCCGAGAATCTAATCTGGCCCAATTCCGTGAATCACTGCTTCAGCTGAACACTCAGCTGTGCATGATTGTTTCCGAAAGAAGATTTGTTAGTCAGAAAATCCAGGATCTGAAAGGTGACTCTGGTCGATTCGCTCGTTTCGACCCAGAGCGAGAGAAAGTAATTTTTGAGCAACTCAAAGATCATTTGAGTGAATTGACCATCAAAGAACTTTTAGCTTTTTCTATAATTATGGAAGATCAGGCCATGGCAATGGCCCCTGGAAGTTATCCTAGTTGGTCCACTTATACGCATCTCATTTCTCCAATCAAAGAGCCGTACGGTCAAATAAATCCTTTACTCATTAAGATGACCCATCCAGAGATCTTTTCTCTTCTTAGTCTGACATCTGAATTTAGTTTTTTAAAAGACTTCTGATTGCCGAACTATCTCTCAGTCTTTATCATCAGAAACTATGAAAATTGATCAAGTCATTGCTCTAGATGGGCCATCTGGAAGCGGTAAGTCAACCGTGGCCAAATTAGTCGCTCAAAAATTAAATTTAATCTACATTGATACGGGTGCTATGTTCAGGGCCGTTGCCTTTGCCCTACAACATACTGGGATTGACTTCACACAGCCTAGACTCACCCAAGAGCAAAACGATCTTATCGAAGCTTTTTTTCATGATCATCGATTTCAGTTTGCTCCATCAGTAGGTGTTTTAGTTCAGTTGGATAATTTAAATTTAACGGACGTTATCCGAGAGCACCATGTCTCAAAACTTGCTTCTCAAATCTCTAAGCATAAAGTGATTCGTGATTTTTTGGCCAATTGGCAGCGAGAGATTGTGAAAGATCGACCGGCAATTCTCGACGGCAGAGATATCGGCACTGTTATTTTTCCAAATGCGCTATTAAAAATTTTTCTAACAGCCTCGGCTGATGAGAGGGCGCAACGTCGATTAGAAGAGTTACATTCACGCGGGCAGCACGAGTTAAGTTTTGATAATATTTTAAAGGATATTAAAGATCGTGATTATGAGGATATGAATCGCGATATCGCACCTTTAAAAAAATCTGCTGATAGTGTTGAACTAGATTCAACTGGCAAGTCCATACCTGAAATGGTCGATTTTATAGTTAACCTTTGGAATCAACGTAAAGGGAATTCATGATACTGACACAAGATAAATTTGAAAAAATTATTAGTTCATTTACATCTCTTAAACCTATTCTTGTCGTAGGGGATCTAGGAGTAGATAAGTACACTTATGGTGATGTGAAGCGAATTTCCCCTGAAGCACCAGTGCCTGTATTAGAAGTTTCAAAAGAATGGAATAAACTTGGGTTAGCGGCAAACGTTTCGGACAACTTAAAGAGCTTAGAAGTTGCTTCAACTATCTGTGGCATTGTAGGTGAGGATAGTCGTGCCAGTCTCGTAGAGCATCTGCTTGAAGAAAGAGGTTTAAATACCTGGGGATTAGTCAGGGATAAATCGCGTATGACAACCTATAAGGAGCGTGTGACGACCTCCACGCAACAAATTTGTCGAGTGGATTATGAGACAAAAGATCAAATTGACGAGGAGACCTCAAAAAGAGTCATGTCTCGAATTCAAGATTTTTCAAAAACTCACTCCGGTGTGATCATTGAAGATTATGGCAAGGGTCTTTTCACTGAGTCACTTTGCCAAAACATAATTTCATTGCAAAAAGAAAAGAATCTACTCATTGCTGTTGATCCATCACGATCAACTCCCCCGTCATGGTATAAAGGGGCGAGCCTCCTTAAACCTAATAAACTAGAATCTCATATAATGATTGAGGCTTTAGGTTACTTCAAAGAAAGAAATCTCGAAACAATCGCTAAAATCCTTGTTGATAAACTTGAACTTGAGAAAGTGATCATTACTTTGGGCCCAGATGGCATGGCCATGTTGGACACAAAAGGTGATGGTCGTTTAAAATTGATCCCAACTGCTGCTAATGAAGTTTTCGATGTTTCTGGTGCGGGCGATACTGCGATTGCAGCCATTACTGCTTCACTCCTGGCAGGAGCAACTTTGGAAGAAGCTGCTTGGGTTGGCAATTGTGCTGCAGGTGTTGTTGTAAGGAAGCGAGGGACTGCCCTTTGTTCGAAGCAAGAGCTAAATGATTATTTTATGAACTTACGTAAAGTTTTAAATTAATGCTTGAAGTTTCTAGGGCTTCAACTGGCCTGTTATTTTTTAGCTTTCTTTTTAGATCAGATCTTTTTACTGAGGATTTGTTTCAAAATAAAGTTCAAAATTTATTTGGAAAGTTGATTGTTTTTCACCCTCAGATTAATCCGCTATCAGTTTATTATAGTAAAGAAATGGGACACCTCGAAAATTTGAGGCGAGTCTTTTATGTTTCAACTGAAACTTATCCTCGGGAATTCTTGCTTAGTTCTAAATTGCTCGCCCTCGATTGGGAAAGAGAATGGGTCAGTGACAATTCAAGAATGGTTAATGTTGATACTGGTTTTTTGAGTCTTGAAAATTTTCTGCTTGCGACAACGAAGAATTTTTCCCATCGCATCTTTATCGGTCAGAACCAATTTGCAGATCTAACCTACCAATTTGTGGACCAGTCTTTTCAATGTCTGCCTTGGACTTATCCCGATTTTAAGGATCCGGAAAAGTTGGAATTTTTCAACTGGTGTCGCTCTTTTCTCCTGATGCATAGCAAAGTCGTGCAATCTTAAAGGCCTTTCTTTTCAATTAGTGAGGCCCTTGGTACCCTTTGTGCCGAACAATGACAAAGGAATCCCATGCAAGTGCTCGAGAACCTTCTCGATAATTTTAAAAACGAACTCTCTCAGATTCAAAAGGTTGCAGATCTTTTAAATCTGAAGTCTAAATACATCGGTAAACAAGGTCCTCTGGCCGACGTCATGAAGGGACTTAAGGATGCCTCTCCAGAAGAGAAGAGAACCTTGGGCGCCAAGGCCAATGATTTAAAAAATAGCATTGAGTCCCTCGTTGCGGCGAAGATGGCTGATCTTGAAATGGTCGAAATCAATCTGAGTCTCGAAAAAAACAAGATTGATTTCTCGCTTACTGATTCAGTCCTGGAGAAGGGACTTCAGGCAGCTGGGTTGCACCCAGTGACCATTATTCAGCAAGAAATTGAGGATATTTTTATTTCAATGGGCTTTGAAGTACTTGATGGCCCACACATAGAAGATGAATTTCACAATTTTGAAGCTCTTAATATTCCAGCGACTCATCCTGCTCGGGATATGCAGGACACTTTTTGGTTTGCCGATAAAAAACATCTTTTAAGGACCCACACATCGACCATTCAGGTTCGCGGGATGAAGGAGCGCAAGCCTCCTTTTCGATTTGTTGGCCCAGGGAAGGTCTTCCGTTGTGAAAGAACGGACGCTTCCCATGAAATGGTGTTTCACCAATTAGAAGGAATGATGGTGGGAGAGAATGTTTCCGTCGGAAATCTCATTTACTTCATGAAAACTCTTTTAACTGAAATCTTTAAGAAAGAAGTCGAGGTACGTCTTCGTCCTGGTTTCTTCCCATTTGTGGAGCCAGGATTTGAACTCGATATTAAGTGCCTAATCTGTGGCGGAAAAGGCTGCTCTGTTTGTAAGCATGTTGGTTGGGTAGAGCTTCTGCCATGTGGAATGGTTCATCCCAATGTTCTCAAGGCGGGCGGCATTGATCCAGAAAAACACAATGGTTTCGCTTTCGGTTTGGGGTTAGATCGCCTAGTCATGATGAGATATGGGATTGATGATATTCGCCATATCCATTCAGGAGATCTCCGCTTCAACTCACAATTTAAAACTATTTAGGAACTACTATGCTTATATCTCTCAATTGGATTAAAGATTTTGTCGAAATTCCGGATCTCCCACCTAAGCAATTAGGCTCACTCTTCACCCTCGCAACGGCCGAAGTGGAGGATGTCATTGTTAAAGGGGATAATTTAAAAAGTATTCTCTGTGTTGAGATTAAATCTCTGAAGCCACATCCTGAGGCCGACAAACTTAACCTTGTGACCTTTGACTTTGGTGGCGGACAATTAAAAGAAGTTGTTTGTGGGGCCCCTAATGTGCGTCCAGGTCTCAAGGTTCCTTATGCTCCGATTGGAACAACTCTTCCGAATGGGATGACTTTAGAACCCAAAAAAATTCGTGGTATTTTATCCGATGGAATGCTTTGCTCTGAAACCGAGCTAGGTCTAGGCGAAGGCAAGGGGGGATTGATGGAGCTTCGCTCTGATGTCGTCCCTGGCACCACACTTCCGGTTTATCTCAATCTCGAATCAGATGTGATTTTCGATGTGGATAATAAATCTCTTACTCATCGACCTGATCTTTGGGGATTTTTGGGACTGGCCCGCGAATTTGCAGCTGCTCACAAAAAAGATCTAAAAAATCCATACAATGAAAATTGGCAGAAGGGTATTGAGGCCAAGATCCCTGGTGGGACTTCACCTGTGAAAATCGATATTGACTCCACTTCATCTTGTCTCGGGTATTACGGACTTTCGTTAGATAATATCCAAATGAAGCCGACCCCCGATTGGATTAAAAATCGTCTTGAATCCGTTGGATTGCGCTCGATCAATTTAATTGTCGATATCAGCAATTACGTCATGCTTGAACTTGGTATTCCAAATCATATTTTTGATCGCGAAAAAATTGCTGGCGACAAAATTATCGTGAAGCGTGCTGGTGAGTCTTTGGTCTTCACCACTCTGGATGAAGCCAAACGCGAGATTCTTGCTTCCGACACCATGATCTTTGACCAACACAAACCCCTCGTGCTGGCTGGTCTCATGGGAGGAGCTGAGAGCGGAGTGAGTGAGACAACAACGAAGCTCTTTTTAGAAGTTGCAAACTGGGAAGCTCCGGAAGTCCGTAAAACCTCTGTTCGACTTGGACTTCGTACTGATTCATCTCAGCGGTATGAAAAAACTCTTGATACAAATTTGTGTTATCGAACGCTCCTTAGATTAGTTCAACTCATCACAGAACTTTGCCCTGAATCCAAAGTTGTTGGACCGGTTGAAAAATTTATAAATGATGAGACACTTTCGAGGCCTCTCACACTTTCCATTTCCCATGAACAGATCAATAGTTCTTTAGGCATGGAAATCTCGAAAGAAAGAATCGTTGATATCTTTACACGCTTGGATTTTAGAGTTGCTGATAAAAGCGGACTTTTTGATGTCACAATTCCAAGTTACAGAACGACAAAAGACATTTATTGCAAAGCGGATTTGGTGGAAGAGATCGGGCGTATGATTGGCTACGACAACATCACGCCAGTTTCTCCGATGTTGCCAGTGAA
>CANFNX010000119.1 GCA_947448495.1 Bacteriovoracaceae bacterium
AGGGCATTTTTCATGCGAAAGATAGGGCGCTCATGGCCGGGGCCAAAGGGCTCAATGAGTTCCAGGACCTTGACTAATGTGGCATCAATTTCTTCTAGATTCACTTCGACATCAAAGCTTGAAGTCTTTGTCCTTAGATTAAAGGGGATAGATTTTAGGAGGTCATTCATTCTGATCTTAAAAGCATCAAAATTTTCTTTTTTCATTGAAAGTCCTGCTGCCGCTTTATGACCACCAAATTTAATAAAGAGATCTTTACACTGCTCAAGGAGATCAAAAATATTGAGTTCTCCAGCACTTCGGCAACTGGCCTTGATCACACCTTCTTCTTCTGCATTGGTGAAAACGATGGCGGGAACTTCAAACGTTTCTACCAGCTTGGAAGCCACGATTCCGATAACCCCTTCATGCCAATGAGGTTGATACATAATATTGATCAATAGCTCGCCACCTTTCAGTGAATCAATGACGTCTTGTTTGGCCTCGGTAAATACTTCTGCTTGAATGGCCCGTCTGTCACGATTGGCCAGTTCTAAATGAGAAAAATGCTCTCGGGCCTCGTTAAAATCTTTTGCAATTAATTGTCTGAGGGCACGCTCCGGATGATCAAGGCGGCCTTTGGAATTAATGTGGGGCCCAACGTGGAAGCCAATCTTTTCACTTGAGATACTCTGAACCTTAAGTTCTTCTGGTGAAAAAAAGGCACGAATGCCTGGATACTGTGTGGTGGTGATCTGTTTTAAACCATGACGAGTCAGGCGCAGATTGAGCGGAGTCATTCTCGCTAAATCAGAGATCGTCCCAATGGCCACAAACTGCAAGAGGGGATAGATACTAGGCGTTTCTGTCCCAAGTTTTGCGAGATCATTTTTAATCTGGAGGGCCAAGGCAAACGCAACTCCCACACCAGCGAGGGCCTTCAAGGGAGAATTTTCTGGCTCATCTCTGCGACAAGGATTTATCACCGCAAAAGCCCGGGGAATGAAGTCAGCAGCATCACGATGGTGATCAGTTATGATAAGGTCTAATTTTCCTTGTGCATAATCAGCAGTTGCAGTCGCAGTGATTCCACAGTCAACCGTAATGAGAACTTTCACATTCTTTTCAACAGCGTTATCAATAGAAGACACGTGAACTCCATAACCCTCGATGAAGCGACTGGGTTGAAACAGTTCCACATCCACCCCAATCATTTGAAAAAAATGCCAAAGGAGAGCACAAGAAGTTGTGCCATCCACATCATAGTCACCGTAAATACCAATCTTCTCACCCTCGCTCATCGCCTTCAGGATCCGCTCTGAGGCTTTTTTAAGATCAAGCATGAGGGTGAGATCGGGAATCTCTTTGAGATTCCAGGAGAGCATTTCTTGAATAAGTTCTGGACTCAGACCGCGTTTTTTAAATAAACGAATAAGGACAGGATGGATGGATTCAGAGGGTGTCGTTGGTGTAAGTTGCATCTCTCAAAACTAGCACAAATCACCACAAAACAAACAGACCTTTGATGAGATCCTCGGCCTGAAGATCATCTGCTTCTGAGAAGTGTTTTTTCCAGCTTTCGCCTTTAAAGTCGTGGATTTTCTCAAAGTAACGTAAGGGGAGAAAGGCTTTGTCGCAATGCGAGCATCTCTCTAGTTCTTGAAATGATTCTGATAGTTTACTGCAGCAGTGGCAGGCACGAATCAGGAGTTTTTCTTTGCTATCTTTTTTTAGTTCATTCATTAAACCCTCGCAGGTGGGTTGAATGACTTTTCGGGACGAAAAAATAAATCATGAGAAAAAAACGTCCACCGAGGGGGTGATGGACGTTTTTTATTTAGTTGAGCTAAGCGCTTAGAATAGGGAGTTGGTTTTTAGGGCCCGGGCCGAAATTATAGAGAAGAGGATCCTGACCAAAGCTTCCTGGCATGACAGGAGAAGGCATTGAGAAGCGAGGATCAACATTCATGAATGAATTCGGATAGGGTGAACCATAACTTGGTTGCTGATATTGTTGCTGGTATTGCATCTGGTATTGGCCACTTTGCATAGATTGTTGAAGGCTATTTTGTCCCATGAAAGGTCCAGCAGCATCACTCGTTTGATTACTGTTCATGATTATCACTGTTGGCGAGGCTTGATAGTAAGGGTACTGAAGACCTGGGTTCACCATCGATCCAGACATCATCCAGCCTGGAATTGAGTAGGGTTGTTGTTGCTGAGATCTTTCATTCATTTGAATCATCATTTGATTCATTCCCACCATGGTTTCCATAATGGTCTTCTGTTGTTGGAGGAGATCTTCAACTTGCTTGGTGAGGACCTTATTTTGATCTTCAAGCTCACAAATTTTCTTGTCTTGCTCAGCTTGTGGTTCGTCTTTTTTAGGTTCTTCCTTCTTAGGCTCTTCTTTCTTTGGTTCTTCTTTGACGACAACAGGAGTCTCGTCTTTTTTCATTTGTGCCTTCAAGACATTAAGCTCATTTTCGACTTCATCTTGAAGAAGACTTTCTAACGTCACCTTAAGTTCTTTCATCGATTTATCAGCGATCTCTTCACCGGTTGGATCCCAGGCCTTTTTATCTTTTAAAAATTTAACATCCTCTTCTAACTCAACCAAGCGTTGAACAAGACTTTGGATTTTGAGTTTTTGTGCCTCAGTTCCATCTTTATCAATTAGATCAACTTTATAGTCTTGTCGTTCTTGAAGGAGATCTTTTCTATAGGAATCAGCTTGATCTGAAAAACAGCTTAGATCCATATCTTTATCGACTTCTATTTTACTGCGATCAATTTTGCTCGCTCGGGCCTCATACTTAGGATAAGCAGACTCTTTTACTTCTTCTATTGAAGCAATCGCTCTTCCCTGAAAATGGGATTGGAGCTTCATAGGTGATAGAGATAAAATGGATAATAAAGGTAACATGGCCAGTGCATGGTATGGTTTAAGTGACATAATCCCCCCTCAGAGATAAATGAAATTTCCTTTTATACTCCAAGTCCTGTGCCAATTTTCCACATCTTCAGAAATCAGAGCGAATCCCTCGGAAAGGGCAGTTATTTCAGGGGGTTATTTTCTTGAGTTGGGGCCCAACTCTCCATAAAATAGAAAGTAGCCATGACTAAACTTTTCACGCTTTTCTATCGACTGACTAAACTTTAGACACTTTTAGGAACTTATGCGCAAACGGCGAAGTGCCACACGGCAACCCAAAAAAATTAATTTTAACGTGGATCCGACTCATTTTTTGAATCGAGATATTTCCTGGCTTCAATTTAACCGACGAGTCCTCCACGAAGCCTCTGATAAAAGAAATCCCCTGTTAGAGCGATTAAGATTTCTTATTATTTTCTCTTCCAACCTCGATGAATTTGTTATGAAGAGAATTGGCTATCTTAAGCATCAAATCAATTCAGGTCTAACCCATCGATCTGTGGATGGCCAGACTCCTCAAGAACAGTTGGTAGCGATAAGAAAACACATTCATGTGGATTTAGAAAAACAAAGATTAATCTATCTTGATCTGGTGGATGAATTAGAGAGGCATGACATCTTTATCTACGACTTTGAAGATTTAGGTGCCGAGGATCAGGATTTTTTAAATAGCTATTTTCGTCGCAAGATTTTTCCCGTCCTGACACCACTTTCAGTGGATCCGGGACATCCATTTCCCTTTATCTCAAATCTTTCTTACTCACTTGGGATGATCCTGAAAAATCCTCAGACTGATTCCATTCTTTTCTCAAGAGTCAAAATCCCTGAGGTTATTCCTGGTCTTTTTATGCTGCCTCGTCAGGAGGGTGATAAAAAATATCGGTTTGTCACGACAGTGACTCTCGTCCGTTCTAATCTTCATTTGCTTTATCCAGGGATGGAGATTCAACAGACAGTTCCTTTTCGAGTGTCTCGAAATGCAGATGTCGATCATCGAGAAGATGAGGCGCAGGATTTACTCATTTTAGTTGAAGAAGGTATTAAAGAGCGACGACTGGCCGAATGTGTGCGCCTTGAAATTCATAAATCAACTGATCCAAGTGTCACGAGTTTTTTAAAGGACTCTCTCGAGATTCTAGATGAAGATATTTACGAGATGGATTTTCCTATCGATTTTATGATTCTTAAAAGTATCGTCGATCTAGATATGCCGTCATTGAAATTTAAACCATGGCTACCTGTTATTCCAAAAGTGATGGCAGAAAATCCCAATATCTTTAATCTCATCCGACAAGGGGACATCCTTGTCCATCATCCCTTTGAGAGTTTCTCTGGTACGGTTGAAAAATTTCTCGCCAATGCTGCCGATGATCCAAATGTTCTTACAATTAAAATGACTCTCTATCGAACAGGGGATAATTCACCTTTTATTCGAAGTTTGATTAAAGCTGCCGAGAAGGGGAAGCAAGTTGTCGCCCTGGTGGAATTGAAGGCGCGCTTTGATGAACAACGAAATATTGTTTGGGCACAAAAACTCGAAGATGCTGGAGTTCACGTCGTTTATGGAATTTTAGGATTAAAAACGCATACCAAAACAACTCTTGTCATCCGTCAGGAAAATGATGGAGAGATTATGAGTTATGCTCATATTGGTACGGGTAACTATCACTCACAAACGTCAAATCTCTACACGGATCTTGGGCTCATGACCTGTAATCCTAAAATTTGCTCAGAAGTCATTGAGGTCTTTAATTACCTGACCGGAAGTTCGCTAAAAACGGATTATCATCAACTCTTAATCGCTCCCATTAACATGAAGTCAAACTTCATGTCGAAAATCCAGCAAGAAGTCAAAAATAAAAAAGCCGGTAAACCTGCACGCATCATCGCCAAAATGAACTCAATGGAAGATGAGGTTCTGACTGAAGCATTGTATGAAGCAAGTATGGCCGGAGTTGAGATCACGCTTATTGTGAGAGGCTTTTGCTGTTTAAAGCCTGGGATGAAAAAGTTATCAGAAAACATCAAGGTGATCTCTATTATTGGTCGCTTCCTGGAGCACTCTCGCATTTTCTATTTCGCCAATGGTGAAGAGGACCCTACTAAAGGTGATTATTATATTGGCTCTGCTGATTGGATGCACAGAAATCTTCATAATCGAGTTGAGCTCATCACTCCTATCTATGATGGTAAACTCAAAGAAAAACTTTGGGAATTCATCGATATTATGCTCAAAGATAATCGCCAGGCATGGGTTTTGAATACGGATGGATCTTATACCCTCAATATGCCAAAAGAAGGCGAAGCAGAAAGAGGCACTCATGCTCTTCTCATGAATAAAACCATACACCGGGAAAAAGTCTAACATGAAGCTCATCTTTATTCGTCACGGCCTCGCTGAGGGACATTTTTCTTTAGATCAATATGCGGATTTTGAAAGGGTGCTGACAGAAGAGGGGATCAAGCGTCTGAGGAAAACCTTTAAGACGTTTAAAAAACATGAGCAAAAAATTGATGTGATTTTTTCTTCTCCGCTGGCACGCGCGATACAATCAGCGGAGATTTTTTGGGAGTTTCACCAAGATGCAGATCTTGAGCTCATGGCCGATCTTGATATCTTAGATGACCCCTTACATTTAGTTGAATACATTTCTTTTTTACCCGCTGACGGCACTTATGCCTTTGTGGGACATGATCCCCATTTGACAACGGTCATCGCAAGTCTTCTCGCACTTCATCCCGAACATGATTTTATGACCATTAAAAAAGGCGGGATTTGCTTGCTTGAGGGCAGGATGTGGGAAGGTTTTAATCTTGAGCTACTCATCAGCCCTAAATTTTTGAAAGATATCTTAGATTAGTCTTTCAGAATAAAATGCTTCGGCCATTCATCAAGCATTGAAAGAATGATGCCTTCCTTAAGACCAACCTTAGGGAGATGAATTTTTTCAAGTTTCATTTCCTCCATCAGAATCTTTGTGAGCATAATTGCTGGTAAAATCACATCCGCACGATTTTGATCTAGTTCAAGACGACGAATCCGATCCACAAAAGACATACTAAAGATGGTCTCCTCCATATGGGAAACCTCTCGATAGAGGGCCTCTTGAGAAGTCTCTTTGCCCAGGATTTTTTTTCGAATTTTTCCAATACGTCGAAGATTTCCACCAGTTCCAATAAAAAGATCAGGCTTTTTTTTATCGAGGTGTTTTTCTATAAAACGCATCATCTTCTGAACCTGCAGGCGAATGCGCAATTCCAACTCTTCTTGGTTCTTGTAACGCAGAAGCCGTACAGTCCCGACATTAAAACTATGGACACCTACAATCTGTTCATCTTTGACAGCAATTAGCTCTGTGCTTCCGCCTCCAATATCCATCAGAAGAGCCGTTTTCCCTTTCATAGGGAGCTGTCCACGAACAGCGGTAAAGATCATCGTGGCTTCTTCGATTCCAGAGATGGTCTTAACTTCGATGCCTGTGAATTTTTTGATACGCTCAATCAGTTCTTTACCGTTGCGCGAGTCTCGCATGGCCGAAGTGGCCATCGCGGTTGCATTTGTTACGTTGTACTCAGTAAAAAGATGTAATAACTCTATAAAAGCATTTTCTGTCATCTCAATTTTTTGATCCGAAATTTTCCCCGTCGCAAAAACATCTTCACCCAAGCGAAGAGGAACGCGGATGTTTCTCACCACTTGAATACCTTCAGGGATTTTGATCGCGATACTGGCCCGCAAGGCATTGGACCCAAGGTCAATGGCAGCTATCGCTTCTCGATTAAGGGCCTTATGAATAAAACTAGGCATGAAGTGGTTACCAAAAAAAGCCCCTCCGAAGAGGGGCCTTATCATTACATTTGAATTTTCTTTCTGAGGTTTTCGTTAATCGCCTCAAGAAAAAGCTCTGTTGTGAGATATTTATCGGCCGTGACTTTGTCACCGTGAATACAAGCAGCAAGATCTTTTGTCATTTTGCCTTCTTCCACTGTTTGAATACAAACGGCTTCAAGTGTTTCACAAAAGTTAATCAACTCTTTATTACCATCAAGTTTTCCACGGTGAAGAAGACCACGTGTCCAAGCAAAAATAGAGGCAATTGGGTTAGTTGAGGTCGGTTTACCTTGTTGATGAAGGCGATAGTGACGAGTGACCGTACCATGGGCCGCTTCAGCTTCAAGAGTCTTTCCATCTGGAGTTAAAAGAACTGAGGTCATGAGTCCTAGAGAACCAAAACCTTGAGCGACAGTATCAGACTGAACGTCACCGTCATAGTTTTTACAGGCCCAAACAAATCCGCCACTCCACTTCATACAAGAAGCCACCATATCATCAATAAGACGGTGCTCGTAAACGATGCCCTTGGCTTCAAATTTCTTTTTGTATTCTTTTTCATAAACATCAGCAAAGATGTCTTTGAAACGACCATCATATTTTTTTAAGATGGTATTTTTTGTTGAAAGATAAAGTGGCCAGCCTTTAACCAGGGCCATATTGAAACAAGACTGAGCGAATCCACGGATCGATTCATCAGTGTTGTACATACACATGGCCACGCCATCACCTTTAAAGTTGTAAACTTCCCACTCCTGAGTTTTACCATCTTCGCCGATAAAGCTCATTTTGAGTGTGCCTTTACCTTTGATGACAGTATCTGTCGCACGGTATTGGTCACCGAAAGCGTGACGGCCAATCACGATCGGTTGAGTCCAGCCTGGTACGAGGCGAGGAATGTTATTAATGATGATCGGTTCGCGAAAAACGGTTCCATCTAGGATGTTACGGATCGTGCCGTTAGGAGACTTCCACATCTGCTTGAGTTTGAATTCTTCAACTCGTTTCTCATCTGGGGTAATGGTGGCACACTTGATCCCAACATTATATTTTTTGATAGCTTCAGCAGCTTCAATCGTGACTTTATCATCTGTCTTATCACGATTTTCCATACCAAGATCGTAATACTTAATATCGACATCAAGGTAAGGGGTAATAAGTTTTTCTTTAATGAATGACCAAATGATTCGAGTCATTTCGTCGCCATCTAGTTCTACAACAGGATTGGCCACTTTAATTTTTGCCATAATTTTCTCCAAGAAGCGGTTAAGAAGATCATCTCATTGTGAGTGAGAAACGGGTTTTTGTCGACATTGATGCGTAGCAGATTTTGACTATTTTACCGAAGGGGGATCTTTCAAAACCTCTAGTTTGGCCTTCAGCCCTCGCTCCAGAAAATCTCGATAGGTTTGGATGACGGAGTTCTCAGTCGCCTCGATAGACATCACTTTTAGTCGGGATTGATAGTAGTACTCTTTAGCGCCTTCACTAAGGAGTTGTGCTCTTAGCGTAGCATCGACCTCTTTGAGGTGGATAATTTGTGAGACAGGGTAGAGTTTGAGAGAACTCGTATTCATCGCCACAGGCGTTGATCCAGACGGAAGATGGGCCAAATCGGAAGGCCTGAAAAAAACGAGATTTTTGAATTCGCTGATTTTGATCCCTAAAGTCGGTTGATACTTTTCTTTGGGGAGAGCGAAAACGTTCTCTAAAACGGCAAAGCTATTACCGATTTTGATTTCAGTTTCACTTTGGGGATGACGCTCAATATGGGGATTTTGGACTGGTTGCTGAAACTGAATTGAGGAATCTTGAGAAGAAGCGGGTCTGCGTAGTGAGGATGGTACTTGGGCTAGAGGCCGTAGGGGAGTCGGCGCCCATTGAAGCGGTTGAGCTGATGGGACATTTTTTAAGTCAGCACTCACTTTTGTGGGAGATCTCCAAATGGTCTGGATGAAGGTGAAGGTCAGGAGAGTAAGGATAACCGCCCAGCGCTTCATCTAAGGCAGTGTCCACATGGCACTTTGAGTAGTCGAAACATTTTCTTGCTGATCAACGGCCCTTATATTGAGGTAGTAATTTGATCCGTGAGTGAGAGTCAGACCTGAGAAGGTAATGGCCGAAGTAGAGGTTCCCACTGACGTCCATCCCATGATGTTCGTTCCAGCAGAGGTTGAGCCAATAGAGGCTTCATAGCGGGCAATATCACTCGAAGTAGAGGCGTTAAAGCTTGCGGCAGGACTTGTACTGCTACTGACGACCGCTCCTAATCCCAGATGTGACACTGCTGAAGGATTCGTCCCGTCACCAGTAAAGGTATGCCCATTAATAAGAAGCTTCCAGCGGGTGAGAGTTCCAGTGGTACCCGATTTCCCATCCACAACTTTAATTTTCCAATTTCCGTAAGATGTCTCATTGTAGAAAGCATTAGTCAGAAACATTTTGTTGGCCGGAAAGCTCGTAGCAAAAACGCCATTATTGATCATGATCAATTTACTCTCACTCCCTGAAGGAGACGTTAGACTAATGCCAAGATCTGAAGGATTGGAATGAGTAATAGAGACTTGTACTTGAACCGATTCGATAAAATAGTTATGCTTCACGCTGATGGCCGAGGATGTCCCAAGGGAGCTCACGTCAGGAATGGCCTGAGAAATGGTGCCAGAATCATAATACCACGCTCCTCCGATGGGAGCTAAAGTTTGAGCATATGTTCCAAGAGGGAAGTTGTAGGATTTGGCCAGTAGAACGGCCTTGAGAGCATTTACGCGCCCAAAACCATACCAGTTGGAAAAAGCGATGCCCGCACTATTTTCAATCCACTTAACATCGTAGTCATGACCAGACAGTTCATACGAAGAATCTAGTGGATGAGTCAAAATATCTGTAGAGGGTAAGTTTGAATCCACTTGATCAGCAGTCATCGCTAAAATGTGTTTTACATCTCGCCAAGTGAGGTTGGGATTGGCCTCTAACATCAAGGCCACAACTCCAGATGTGACCGGAGCTGCCGAGGAAGTTCCGTTCATGTAGCTGGTGTAGTTACAGTATTTGTTATCTGTGATTCCACGGTTGAAATCATTAAAGTAGAAATAAAGTCGACTAAATCCATGAGAGCAACCAGAGATATCCGTGGTAATCATGGCG
>CANFNX010000120.1 GCA_947448495.1 Bacteriovoracaceae bacterium
ATCAGCATGTAGCAGCGGCCACTCAGATTGAAAAATAAGGCTTCTTAGATCCTCTTGGTTTTGAAGATTAAGATACTCCTCTTGAGTGAGTGCCCAAGAGGGTCTGCTTATTTTATCGCCAGTAAGGATAAACATAGGCCTCAAATTCCTGGAAAAAAGGTTTTATTTCGGGGAAAGCTCTTAAAGAGAGATGTTTGGCATAGGTTTTAAATGATGAACTCATTCCAAGGTGTTTGGGAAAAGGTTTTGCCAAGACCTGACGTAATTCGGAGTGAAAGTTTTGGGTCTCTCTTTGAGTTCTTTTTAATTGTGTTATGTCGTTCATCTGTTGAAAGAGTTTTGTGTCATCGATTCTTATCTCACTTCCTTCGATTTCAAGAGGAATCAGTTTGACCAGGGGATCTGAAGCAAAATCTCGGTGACCTCCCCATGAGCTTAACAGACAGGGAAGACCTAAGCTCATTGCCTCATGTATAACGAGACCGAAATCTTCACCAATATTTGTCGAGAGTGAGATGAGAGCATCGGCTTCAATCATGCATTGATAAAGTTGGTTTTGATCCAATTGGCCCAGATAAAAGATGGGGATATTATTCTCTTTTAAGCGACGAAAGCTACTTTGAAACAGCTCCGATTTCAAATTTAAGTCCCATTCGGCTTGATCATCAAATCCTCCCGCAATCATAAGCGCCGATTCTGGATTTGATTCATGATAGTGCTCAAACAGGTCTATGAGTTGAGGAATATTTTTATGATGACTAATGCGAGAGGCACTCAAGAAGACTTTTTTTCTTCCGAGGTCATATTTCTCCCGGAAACTTATTCCAGTGTTGGTCGGGGGAAGAATCACAGGCAAAGAGAAGGGAATTTTTACGACAGCTTCATGAGGCATAAAAAAAGATTGTAAAATTTTGAGATGGGCCTCGCTGGCGGTGATGATAATAAATTCCTGATGCTGCAGAAGTTTTGAGACCAAAAAAATTTCATCTTGACGAGTGAGAAAACAACCAAAGGTATGAATGATCCAACGACAATTTTTATCGAGACCCTTTAAAATCCTCTCTATCCAAAATGGAAGCTTGATTCTTGAATCTCCAAAGATGATCGTATCCGGTTTATATAAGATAATTTCATTAATCAATTCATTCCATGTCTCAGGTGCATTGAGTGAAAAAGAAAAAGACTTAAATTCATCTTGGTCATTCGATTGATAAAAATCTACCAGGGAATGCTCAATTTTTTTACAACTGGTAAATGTTGAGCCTTCAAAAATTCCAAGGTAGGCCAATCGTTTCTTCATTTCTTTGCTCAAAGTAGGATATGGATTTTACCAGACAGTTCGGTCCACTTTTCCATCTCGGTGGAATATTTCTTCTCCACTAAATTCCTTTTCAGCTTAAGAGTAGGAGTCAAAAGTCCATTTTCAATCGTCCAAATGTCTTTGACAACAATCACGTGACTGAGAGTCTCATAATTTTCGATCAGCCCGTTGACTCTATCTAAGGTAGACTTGAGTTGAGATTGAATATGATCTTTTTCCAACTTTTTTGCCATGTCGTTAAGAACGACGACGGCTATCGGGGCGGAAAGACCAGCACCCATGACACAAACTTGCTCAATTAATTCACACATCTCAAACAGTGCTTCAATTTTTGTTGGTGTGACATACTTGCCTTTAGTCGTTTTAAAAGCATCTTTCACCCGACCAGTAACCTTCAGAAATCCACCCGGATCAAGCTCTCCCTTATCGCCGGAATGGAGCCAGCCGTCCTGATCAAGCATCTCTTTGGTTTTGGCCTCTTCTTTAAAATAACCCACCATGTTTGCATCAGATTTTGAGAGAATTTCCCCGTCTTCACTTAGGCGGAAATCAGTCGTTTGGGCAAAGGGTTTTCCGACTGTGCCGTAACGTTTGGCCCAGGGTAAATTAAGTGAGGTGAGTGCAAAATTTTCTGTCATGCCATAGGCCTCGAGTATAGGAATTCCGATGGAGTCAAACCATTCGAGAAGCTCTTTTGAAATCGGCGCAGCTCCACATACGGCATATCGAACCTGATTGAGACCGAGAGCCTTTTTTAATTTCTTTTTTATCATTCGTCCAATTACGGGAACAGAAATCAGAAGCTTCAATTTTTTTTGAGGTATCTTGGCCAGTATTCCCTGTTGAAACTTAAGCCATATTCTAGGGACGGCAAGAAAGATGGTCGGTTGAGCATAAACTAAATTCTCTTTAAATGAATCAAGTGATTCAGCAAAATAGACGACACCACCAGAATAAATTGAGCCCAACTCTACCAAAAGTCTCTCAGCGACATGTGAGAGTGGAAGGTAAGAAAAAAAGCGATCACTAGAATTAAGATGCAAGATATCTTTGGCCTCTTTGATATGAGTGGCGGCACTTCTGCAAGTATGGACGACACCTTTGGGATTTCCTGTCGTGCCCGAAGTATAAATAATGGTGAAGAGGTCGTCTGGTTGAGGGGTAGGGATCTCTTTTAGAGGAGAGCTTCCGTCAATAAAATCGTCCCATTTCGTGCAGCCTTCATTATTCCAAAAAGGAAACTGCACTTTAATGAGATTGTCTGGAACTCCTGATTTTTGGGATTTCCAATCATCAAGTTTTCCAATGAATACAAGTTTTGCTTCTGAGTGCTCAAGAATATAGGCAATGGATTCAGCTGTCAGGGTTGGGTAGAGAGGGACGGAGACATGTCCGGCCATCCAGATCGCAATATCAGTGATGATCCAATGTGCACAATTCTTAGAGATCATCGCAATTGGACTGTGGGGAGGAAGATTTAACTTTTTTAAAGCCGCTGCGAGTGTTCTGGCCTCTCGACCCACTTCTTCCCAAGTTAAGTCTCGCCATTCCCCTTTGATAGGTTGTTTGAGATAAACTTTTTTCGGTTGAGTTTGTTCAAAGTGCAAGAACTGATCAAGCGGTAAATGACCCATGATTTTTCCTTCAGCAAAGTAAGTTTGATCAGACTATTTTATTCTAACCGGGGAAATTTAGCAGGCGAGGATCAGAGGGGAAAAGATTGACAGGTGAGTCTTTCATCATCAGAGGTAAATCAAGGAACAAAAGTGCATTCGTCATGATTGAAGGCGAGGGCCAGGGTTAGGCGAGAAGAGACTTTGGCCTTGTATGGGCGACCTTTTTCGTCATAGAAGAACTTCACTTTGCAGTCGAACCAATTTGAATATCCTTTGATCGTGACTTTATCTTTTTTAGCCCCTTGGAGGTCATTGATAGACTCATCATCCAAAGTGAATTGGCACATTTGGTTCCCAGCTTCGAAAGCGATGTATTGCTCATCATAATTGACTGAAATCTCGCACTTCTTACCCGCTTTGGTTATTCCTCTAAGCTCTAGGTCTGGAGACATACAGGCCGCTGAGATTTGTTGCGAGATTATGGCCAATAAAATGATAAAAAAGACTCTCATGATAAACGGATCGGTTGAATTGATTAAAACTTGAGAGATTTTGTTTTCAAAATGTCCGATTTGACTCAACTAATGAGCTTAGATTACCGATAGGCTCAGGTATGCGCTGGTATGCTATTCTATTTATCGGACTCATTTCTCTCAATTCAGTTTGGGGGCAAGACGATTTTTACCAACCTTACCCCTCATGTCCTCAGTTTAAAGTTCAGTTTATTCCTCAGGTTGCACCTTTGAGTGGTTTTAAGCTTTTGGTACCCAAGAACCTAGACCCTCTGGAGTGGGAGGACACGCAAATGACTCTTGCTCGCCAGAGTGACCTACTTTCGGTTGACTGGATCATCTCACAAAAAGTTCAAAAATTTTGCGGACGATTGCCAGAAGACTGTGACATGAAAGTGGACCTTCCGATAGATGAAAAATTTTTTACAGATATCAAAAGCTTACTTCAAAAAATTCCTCCTGCTTCAAATGAATGTGATGAACTTGCTGAAGTTTTTGTTCTGCAAAAAGAAATTGAAAATTTAAAGCGGGATGACATCTTTACTTATAAAAAGCAAATCAGATTAAGAAATATTTTTAAATTTTTTTCACCCGAAAATTCAAAAACGATTGATCTCTTTAATAAGTGTGGAGGAAAAAAAGGGAGTGCTCAATTTATCAAGAATTCGATTCTTATTAATCTTGCCAATTCATGCATGATCCCTAAACCCCCCGGATCTTTCACTTGGGAAGAAGCCGAAAAAATGGCTACTGAAATCTCAAAGGACTATGGAAATACATCTCTTTTAAAAATCAAAAATGTGGAAGAAGAAATTACTCAAAAAACGATGAGGACAGTGGCCCGTCAAATGATTGCCCAGCAAGTGAGAGACTATGTTCCTGATGTCAATGCCTTTGTGGATGAATTGCCGTTTTGGAAAGAGCTCGAAACGAAAATTAAAAATAAGGATTATCGAGATACATTAATGAGTTTAGATGCAACTTTTGAAGTTGTGGATCATCTCTTACCCTATGTCATTGAGAGCCAGTTTAAAGATAAAGTTTCACAGGTAGACCCCACTGTCATAGCCGAAGTTCAAGAGCGCGCTAAGAGAGGGTATGAAAAATGCGTAAAACCTTACAAAGAAAAAATGAAAATCGGAGCATCGACAGAAAAACGAGTTAAAAACTATAAAGAACTAAAAGAAACGTTAAGTAAAAAAATTCATACCTCTAATAATCCTTGTCTATCAATGCCGATGCTTTCAGAAACTGTAGGTATAAGTGACAGCGAAGTTCTCACCAGTTGTGTTTATAGCTCGATTACTCAGGGTCTTGTCCCGATAGTCAGAGCAACACTGAGGCAGAATCTCATTACAGCAAAAGATAAGACAAATCCAGAAAGACTAAAATTTCTTAATGATAAAAGCACCGTTATTACTGATCATGGAATCATTTTATTAAATCAATGTTTAGATCGGAAATTTCCAGGCCCTTTTAATTCGTTCCTCGGGACCCAGAGCTTAAACTTTGTCACACCAGAGGCTTCACCGTTTGATATCGCACTCCTAAGCTGTGTGGATGAAATGACCCTAGACATAGGCAGGGAAACCTCTTCGTTTTTTGTCGAAGATAATATTAAAAATTATTTCCAGGTTAAATCCAAGAGTGTCGCGACAGATATTTTGCGTGATTCATTTGACCCATGCATAGAGGCACTTAAAAAAGATGCTGACGCAAAGAAATCTACAAGTGTTGACCCGAGTCGATGCGAGTATTTAATTACGGTGAGAACGACGGAGAAAATCTTAGAGGCAAAACTCAAGGCTGATTATCCTGACAACAAGAACGACATAGAGAAGATTATTCATGACCTAAAGATCTGTGACCAACAAGGGATTGATAAATTTTATGAAGGGATCCCTTCCTATGTGAATTCTGGCGGATCTCTCTACACTCAACAGAACATTGAATTAAGATCTTGTGTCGCTCAAGCGATTCAAGATATCTCTGGAGTCATAGCGGTGAATACCTTCACTAACAGAGTCAATGAACTTGCCATGAAGGGCGATTTAAAATTTAAGAAAGATATTTTAAAGCAAACACCGGCCGTAGAGAAGGCAATAGAAGATTGCTTCAAAAAGGAATTTCGCCCGTTTAAAGATTGGGGAGCTTTCTCTGGACTCATGCAGGATTCAAAATCATTTGATGACGTAGTTCATACATGTGAAAATCAAACAACTGCAGCTTCCATTGCTAATATTTTTAATTTTGAAAGTAAAGGACAGGTAAAAAAATACGAACTGCAAGACTTGTTTCCACCAAAAGTTAGTAACGATACGGTTTTGAATGAAGTGGGTGGACTCATTGTTCAAAAAAGTAAGCTTTCCGTTCCTAAAGATCTTCAAGGAGATGATCGAAGAGTTTGGATTTTTGAGCAAGGCTATTTAGCTTATCTCCAGACTCATCCAAAAATACCAGACCCGATCAAAGGCTATACTGACTTCATCGCCAAATTGACTGAGGATATTTCTTATAAAAAAGTCCATCAGAACTTAATTCTCAAAATGACTAAACTTAATTCACAAGAAGCGAGTGACTTCAAAGCGAATGCTGATGCTGCTTGCTTTGAGAGGCTCAACAAAGCTTTCTTTTCCCAATTACCTGGCCCAAAGAAAAGCGGTGAGAGTAGCAATCCTTTAGATTCACTTGCTTCTAAGCTTATAAAGGGGCTGGATTATTTTAAAAAAATTGATTCAAATTTGTATTCAATTAAGCTCAAGGAAATACATTCCGTCTGCCAAAAGAGTTCTCTTGGTTACGATGATGTAAACAACTCTATCATGACGGAAATGATCCTGAAGGGGCAGATTTTTGATGGCCTAGAGACGGACTTTTCACAGGTATTGCTTAAAGGGATTCTGGCAGAAAAAAAGAAAGTTAAAGATCCTTTTAAAGACATCAAGCTTAGGTATATTGATTATAAGTATAATAAGATTGAGTCATTAATAAATACAAAACTTCGTAATCCCAAGGAACTTGATAAGATTCTTTACGCTGATGGAACCTTACTAAAATTTGGGCAAAGTTCCTTCGCTCAATTGGCCTCGGGTGATAAGGATCTAAAGACTAAATTCTCACAAAGAATGTTGAAAGAACTTTTTCAGGATTCTCAAACGGGAGGGTTTGCCGACCAATTTGCTAAATACCAACTGGTCGCCTCAGTTGGTCGCGAAGGAATCGAAGCCGCCGTACAAGGGGCAAAGGACAGTTGGTTTTCTTATCTAAGTAATAGTCCCGTGAATTCGGCCAAACAATTTTTTTCAAATCCTGCCAATATCGAGTCCGTCGTTGCCTGGGATCGTATGAATGAAAATATGAAAAAAAGATTTCAGTCAAAAATTTTTCTTTTCGGAGTTCTTCCCCAAACGGATTCAGAGCCTTTTAATACGGAGATCGTTGAAGCGAAGATATTTAAGACCTACTATCCGGCTTATCATACTGCTCATTCGGCTTCACTACTTGAGGGGATTGCGGAATCAAAACTTCAAACGTTGGTCAAGTTGGGATCGGATCATGTCTTAAATCGATATGATTCAGACTTAAATGGCTTTAGTCTAACAACTGAGTCGACTGAAAAATATCAAAAGATGAAATTGTTTTCCGAAACGGAAGCTGAAAACTTAATAACAAAAGATTTCAGTCTAATTTCTGGAGACGATCGTCTTCAATTGAAGAGTTATCTCGTGTCGCAGATTTTGGGAGGAGTGGTTGCTAAGGATGGGGCAGGTCTTGTTGAAGCATCCGGTGTAGAGTCAAAAATATCTAATGGAATTACGAATCTTGTTAAAAAAGGTATTTCTCACACCATCGATGAATCTCTAAAGCGAATTGAACCTGGACCCAAATATTAATCCCATGGTTCTAATAAAGTTCTAAAAAAAATCCCTCGGCATATAAATTTGTTTTTCGGAGTTTCACTGGCCACCTATAGGCCGCGCCTCTCTTTGGAGTGGCAACTAAGATATTTATCTGGGTCTCTTCGCGTCCTGAGGAATAAGTTGTCTGCTGACTTAACTGGCATTCAAGAAGAATTTTTTTCAAGTCTTCTTTTGAGAACTTATTGGCCTCAAAAAAAGCATCTTGGGCAAAGATCTTAAGTGGACCTGTGATTTGAATAGGCATAGGAACTGCGTAGGCAGCAGACATATCAAGACCTTCATAAGACCATTGAACTGAAAATGTTGTATTAAAGAGTTGAGACATAGAATTATTCTGAATGAAGCTCAAAAAAAAAGCCACCTGAGAGGTGGCTTTTGATTAAAGATTTTTGGAGCGGCTTATCAGATTCGAACTGACGACCTTCTGCATGGCAAGCAGACGCTCTACCAACTGAGCTAAAACCGCGTTTAAAGTAGAATGATATTAGCCGTTTACCAGAAATTCTGTCAACGTTAAATTTCATGAAAAATAAGACAAAATGTACCAAATATCCAAGTGTTATTCGAATTTTTGCTCTAACGCTCTTATGATTTTTTGATAACTAGGGTTGATAAACCGAAGATTTAGTAACTCAAGGATGTCTTTTTTTGAGGATGGCATAGCTGGATTGAGCAGTATTTTTACAAAAGCATCGGCCACTAGGAAGACTTTTGAAAGGGGGTGAAGCTCCTCACCCGGATTTTCTTCAAACCCTATTCCATTTAACTTCCCATGGGATTGTATCAAGACAGTTTTGACATAATCATTGGCGTCTGGGTGTGAAGAAATGAGCTCAACCGCATCTTTAGCGTGGTTTATCACCTGCTGCCTTTCTTCATCTGTTAAATTCGATTCAGCTAGTTCTCTCATCGTTGAAATCTGCATCTGGGTATTAGATTTGAGAGTGATGTCTGAAAAAAAAGAAACAAAACTTAAGGTCTCTAAATGTTCTTGGCGATACCAGCTCTGCTTAGAGAGAACATAGTGGCACATGAGAGCGAGCATATGACAGTGCTGATAAGCGAGGCTAATTTTGTTTGAGAAAAGAAACTTGAGTAACTGTGCCACTTGAGGTGAGTTCTTAACTGATTTCACCATGGAATTAATGGAAGCATGAGAGAGCTCCACTGAAGCCGCGTCCACTCCAATGACCTGGATACTATCTCGAACAATCTCATGAGCATTGGCAGTCGTTAAAATGCGATCTTCTAACGTTAGGTCCTCTCGTTCCAGTTTTTGAACAATCGCATTTGTGACAAAAGTGGTGAAATATTGAATGTAATCTTTCGCAACATAAAACTCTTTTAGGCCTTGGTCCTCATATCTTTTGATGTCAGCTGATTCAAATTCATCTTTTGAATGAATTCTTTTAACAAATTGATAATCATAGGGACCTTTTTTAATACGAATAAAAACATCACATGGAGTCTTTTTTATTTCATAAAAGTAGTAAACAGGAACTGGAATAAAATCGGGTCTGACTTTATTGGCAGAATCCTTGAGACTAACGCCTAAAATTTGGGCTGCCTGCCTAATTAAGGATTCCCAATTCACAGGTTCCTTTAAACAGGTCACCTCATTCACTAGAGGTTTGCAATCACCTAAAACGATCATTGAAGTTTCTAGATTTTCTTCCTTAATGAAGTGGTGAATTTTGAGAGCGACTTCAATTCCGTTCATTCTGGCAGGAGTAATAATTAAGCTGACTTGTGGGAGAATTTTTAACAATTCAATGGTATCTTCAGCATTTTGTCTCTGAATGATATCAGTGCCTACAAAGGTATGTAAGTTGATAGAATATAATTTTTTTAAATCTTCATTGGGCTCAATCAGAATAGTTTGACTCATTAAAAAAGTGTATCAGTTGCGAGAATGGGGTCAAATAAAAAGAGCTAAAAACCAAAGAGGTCGGGTTCTTGGATGGCGATCATTTGCCCATCTTTGCTAACGAGGTGTCCGGAGTAGGTGAACGATTCTGGATTAAAAGCACTGACCTTACCTGGACCGCCGGGAAGATCAATAATGTAATGAGGAATCGCCCATCCTGGTAGTTGATTTCTCAATTAAGCATAAAGTCGGCGTCCTTCTTCTAGTGGCAAGTAAAAGTGAAGCCCACC
>CANFNX010000121.1 GCA_947448495.1 Bacteriovoracaceae bacterium
AAAACCCTTCTCGATGACAAACTCAAAGATATTGCGGCCGTGCTCACACAGGCGAAAGCCGTAAAGATACAGAATCCTGACGGCAGTCTTTCTTTTAAAATGACTGAGCTTGATCCCCAAGGAATTTTTCCTTACCTAGGGATTCAGGATCAGGACATCATTACATCTATCAATGGAAAACCAATCTATGACATGAACGAAGTCATGTTACTTTTTGGACGCATTAAAGGTCTCGATAATTTATCACTGGGAATTAAACGTGAAGGTAGTGACTCTGTACAAGAGTACTCTATCAAGAAATAAGGAACGGCTATGAAGAGAAGTCATCAAACGAAACGTTTCATGGGACCTATCGTTTTTGCAGCCTTTATACTGGCTCAAAACTCGTCCTATGCTCAGTTTGGAAAATACCGTTCTAAAACGAATTTTAATCCAGACAAGCAAGCCGCTCCTCAAGCAGCACCAGAAGAAACTGTTGCCCCTGACTTAGATACCATGACAGCCGAAGATGCCGCTGCGGCTTTAAAAGCTGCAGAAAAACTTGAAAAGGAAGCAGCGAGCTCGGATTCTGAAGAATCAGAGAATGAATCTGCCTTCACTGGTGATGAGGATGATGATGCCAACCAAGAAACTTTTGGTGATCGCCCAAATCCAAAACAAAACGCCCAACCTAAAAGCAACAAGTACGTTAATTTAAATCCTGAAACTGCTTTTGGACCTGAAATTGTTGAAAGCTTTGATTTTCCCGATACAGACATCATGGAAATTACTAAGCATATGCAGAAGCTGACTGGGATTAATTTGATTTTAGATAAGGATGTTAAAGGCAAAGTCTCTATCATCGCTCCCACGCCTATTACAGTTGGTGATGCCTGGAAGGCGTACCTTGCTGCTCTAAACATGGCCGGCTACTCTCTGATTAAAACTGGGGCTTTTTACAAAGTAATCAATGCACGAGATATTCGTTATACACCAACAAAAATTTATACTGGGAATTACACACCAGATACTGAAAATTATCTCATGCGAGTGATTTCCTTAAAGCACGTTTCAGCTGCTGAAATTGCGCGAAATTTCCGTCCTTTTATGAGTCGATATGGACGTCTTATTGATATCAAGCAGACAAATACCATTATTATTGCTGATACGGGCTCAAACATTAATCGCTTGGCAAAAATGGTTAAGTTTCTGGATATCGCAGGTCACGAAGAAGCACTCCAAATTGTTAAAGTGAAAAACTCATCAGCACAAGAAATTGCAAAACTTTTGGATAATATTCTTAAAGGTGGCGCCGGAGCTGCTGCCGGAAGACCAGGAACAGCAACTCCTCGCTTTGCAGGAGCGGGCGGTGGCGGTGAATCTTCTCAGAGTTCAATTTCAAGGATTATTGCAGAACCTAGAACGAACTCAATTATTGCAATGGCCAATGAAGAAGGTGCAAAACAATTAAGAGATCTGATTTCAAAATTAGATGTCAAATTAGTTTCTTCAAGTTCAAACCGAGTTCATGTTTATTACTTAAACTATGGCGACTCAGAGGAACTTTCAAAAACTCTCTCGAGCATCGTCTCCGGGGCAGCTGCCAAAGATGGAGCTGCAGGTGGGGCCAATCGATTTAGCTCCTTTACTGGTCCAGCTGAAAACCCCATTTTCTCAGCTGAGGTGAAAATTACTTCTGATAAAAATAACAATGCCCTCGTTGTCACTGCTAGCCCTACAGATTGGCTCACTCTCAAAGATGTAATTGGAAGACTTGATATCCCACGCGACCAAGTTTATGTTGAAGGCCTCATTCTTGAAGCTAACGTCTCCAAGATTAGAAGCTTTGGTGTCGAGTATGTTGGGGCCTACGGTGCCGGTAACGTTCAGCGCGCAGGATTTACTTCAAAAAGTACTCAGCTCTTAAACCTACTTGCCACGGGTGTTCCAACCTCGATGGGTGGATTTTTCACGGGCGTAGGCTTAGGCCCAACCAGGACTATTAAAACGCCATCAACCACTACAACAGCAGGATCAACTGGCGGCGGAACGGCAACAGTGAATGCTGTTAACGCTTTCATTAAAGCCATTGCGTCTCATGGAAGTGCCAACGTTCTGGCAACTCCACAAATTCTTGCCTTGGATAATACAGAGGCAACCTTTGAAGTTGGGGATACAGTTCCTATTCAAAACTCTACAGTTGCGACAGGTGGTGTTCAGGCCTTCAGCACAGTCGATCAAGAAGCAAAGCTTTCTTTAAAAATTACTCCGCAAATCAATAAAGTCACCCGTTTCGTGAAACTCAAAATCAATCAAAAGATTGATGACTTTAAAGCAGGCGTAGATCAGGTACCTGGAAAAGGTCTTCCAAAGACCACTCGCTCTGCCATCACGGAAGTCATGGTGAGAGACAGAGACACAATTGCGATGGGTGGTCTCTTAAGAGATAGAGAGAGTGTTGAAAATACGAAAATTCCAATTTTAGGCGATATTCCAGTCCTGGGTTGGCTGTTTAAGAGCAGAAGCAGAACGGTTGAAAAAGTAAATCTTCTCTTTTTCATGACTCCTAAAATTCTTGCACCTTACGCTAAGACTGCTTCCAACAATACAAAAGAAGTTCTTGGACGTCGTTCAAAGGCCATGAAGGGAATGTTCGAGGATGACCAAATCGATCCAAATGCCAAAGTCTCTGAAGAACTCACGGGTAAACTTGACAGACAAATCGAAGGTCCTCTTTATGATCTAGCTGATGCTGATCATTACAAGAATCTTAACAACGAAGATATTGGACCTGATGAGAATACTCCTGAATCTCCTGAGATAGAAACTCCAGACTATCAAGAGATAAAAAAATCGGTTGAATAAATGAAAATCAGCGAAGAAGTATCTGAAAGTATTGAGGTCTCTAAGGAAAGAATCGGTGAGTTGCTGGTTAAACACTCAGCTCTTAGCCGTTCACAATTAGAAGAAGCGCTTGAGACTCAAAGAATCGAAGGTGGTCTCATTGGAGACATTCTTCTTCGTAAAAATTACATCAACCAAAATGAATTGATTAAAGTTGTTTGTCTCCAAATTGGTATCCCCTATTTATTAGATATCAAGGTTGATGAGATTGACTCTAACTTGGTCAAGGACCTTTCAATAAACTATGCAAAGACTCATGAAATACTGCCGACACTAGAAACTGAATATACGGTCACTGTCTTCATGAGTAACCCATTCAACTACAATGTGGTGAATGACTTGCACATGATCTTTAAAAAAGAAATTAAGATTATTTGCTCATCTTCTCATCGCATTCAGGACGCTATCAACCGCGTGTACGAAAGGGCCAATAGAAATATTGTAGACTCTATTGAGGATGAATCTTTTGATGAAAATATTGACCTTGATGGTCCCATTGATATCTTAGATTCTTCAGCAGATGAAGCTCCCGTCATCAAGTTCGTGAACTCAATCATGTTTAAGGCCGTCAAAGAAAGAGCCTCAGATATTCATATCGAACCTTATGAGAGAGAAACAGTTTATCGTTTTCGCATTAACGGGGTAATGACTGAAATTCTTAGACAACCCAAGAAAACCCACGCGGCTGTTTCTTCTCGTATTAAAGTTATGGCCAAACTTGATATCGCTGAGAAACGACTTCCTCAAGATGGCCGTATTAAAATTAAGCTTGCTGGTAAAGATGTCGATATTCGTCTCTCCACTATTCCGATTCAGGCCGGTGAGCGTATCGTTATGCGGATTCTTGAAAAAAACAATACGATCCTGCGTCTTGAAGCCCTTGGTTTTCGTGGAAAAGTCCTAGAGGGTCTTCAAGACCTTGGCGCGAGAAAACATGGAGTTCTTTATGTGACTGGTCCAACAGGTCACGGTAAGACGACAACCTTAATGGCAATTCTCGACCGTATTAACTCTCCAGATAAAATGATTATCACAGTTGAAGATCCAGTTGAGTATGAAGTTCCTGGTATTTCTCAAATTCAAGTGAACCATAAAATTGAACTCACCTTTGCAGTTGCACTTAGATCTATTCTTCGTCAAAACCCCGATGTGGTGATGGTCGGTGAAACGCGGGATAAAGAAACCGCTGAGATTGCCATTAACGCTTCTCTCACGGGTCACTTTGTTCTTTCAACTCTTCACACCAATGACTCCTCATCAGCGCCGACTCGTCTCATTGATATGGGTGTACAGCCCTTCCTTATTTCATCATCCCTAGTCGGAGTTTTAGCTCAACGTCTTGTAAGAACATTGTGTAACTCTTGTAAGCAAAAAACGAATTTAAGCGATTTTGAGAAAGTTGTCTTAGATGTTGAAGAATTACCTGATTCTGCGACTGTTTTCAAACCCGTTGGCTGTGCTAAATGTCATGGGACTGGATATTCTGGCCGAACAGTCGTTTCAGAACTTCTCATTGTAAATGATGAAATCAGAGCACTTATTATTCAAAAAGTGGATGCTGCGACCATCAAGAAAGCTGCCGTCAGAGCTGGAATGAGAACTTTACGTGGCGATGCTCTCGATAAAATCTTTGAAGGAATTACCTCCGTAGAAGAAATTTTACGAGCGATTAACGCTGAGGAGAGCCACTAATCTATGCCTATTTACTCTTACAAAGGCCTTGATCGTTCTGGAAAAGAAATAAAGAACACAATCAACGTTGAAAGTATTGTCACGGCTAAGCAAAAAATTAAATCAATGGGCATTATGCTGATTGATATTAAAGAGCAGAAAGCCCAAGGAACAAGCGGTGGTTCGAGTTTTTTTAAATTTGGTGGAAGTGTTGGAGTCGAAGATCTAGCGATGATGACCCGTCAGCTAGCCACTCTTATCAAGGCAAAAATTCAAATTGTAGAGGCTTTGGCTGCCCTAGTTGACCAAGTTGAAAACGTCACTCTTCGTTTGGTTTTGGCCGATCTGCGCCAAAAAGTAAATGAAGGAGCAAGTCTTGCCAAAGCCTTGCAGGATCATCCAAAAGTTTTTAATTCTGTTTATATCAATATGGTTGAAGCTGGTGAAGCTTCAGGGACTCTTGAAATCGTCCTGCTCCGCTTAGCGGATTTCTCAGAAGCCCAAGTCAAGCTCCGTAATAAAATTAAAGGGGCTATGACCTATCCTGTTATCATGGCAGTGTTTGGCTTTGCCATGATGAACGTGATTTTTATTTTTGTTATTCCCAAAATGGCAAAAATCTTCCAATCAACTAAAAAAGAACTACCTGCGATTACGAAAGTTTGTATTTGGATTTCAAACTTCCTACAAAACTATTGGTGGCTTGTCATTGCGGGCATTATTGGAACCATTTACGTCGTGAGTAAGTATATATCGACCCAGAAAGGTCAGGCCAACTGGCATGCCCTCCAGCTTAAACTTCCCATATTCGGCATCTTGACTAAGATGATCAATGTTAGTCGATTTTGCTCAACTCTTGGAACCCTGCTCAATTCCGGAGTACCTATCTTAACTGCCATGAATATCGTTAAAAACCTGATTCCTAATGTCCACATGAAAGATGCCATTGAAAAAGCACGAATCAGCGTTTCTGAGGGCGCAACTTTAACAGCACCACTCATTCAAAGTGGTTATTTCCCCCCTCTCGTAACGCATATGATCCGTTTGGGAGAAAAATCTGGGGAATTAGAGCCCATGTTAAAAATCATTTCAGAAAATTATGAGGATCAAGTACAATCGAGAATCGGCGGACTCACCTCAATTCTAGAACCTATCATGATGATTTGCTTAGGTGTAGCTGTGGGATTTATCGTATTTGCCGTGGTGATTCCGATGATGGACATCAATAAAATCTAGTTCGCAAGGAGTTCTTATGTTCAAAAATAGTCGTCAACTCTTAAGCTCTCAGCAAGGTATGAGCTTAATTGAAATTCTTATTGCCCTTACTTTACTTGGTCTCGCTGGTACGTTTGTGGCAGGTAAAGTCACTGAAAGTTTGGCCGAAGGTCAGGTTCAAACGGCAAAGATTCAAATTCGCTCAATTTCTGAAAGACTTAAAGAATTCAGACGTGACTGTAACTTTGTTCCAACGACTGACCAAGGCCTTGAAGCACTTGTTGAAAAGCCCACAGGTGGTCGCGAATGTAAAAGATATGCTCCAGGTGGATATATTGATGGTGGCAAAGTCCCTCTTGATCCATGGGATGGTGAGTATATTTATGAATCTGATGGAAAAACTTTCACCATCATCTCCTTAGGTGCAGACAATGCTGAAGGTGGTGAAGGCGCTGATGGCGATCTCAATTCAAAAGACCTCTAATATTATCAAGGGCCAACAAGGATTCTCACTTATTGAGATCCTTGTTGCTCTGATACTCGCTTCACTTGTCTTTCTTGCAGTCCCGACTGGCGACGATTCTCAAAAACACCGGGATCTTCAAACGGCAGTTTCTGATATAGAAAGATCAATTCGTTTTGCCTCTAATGAGGCCGTACTCAGAAATACAGTCGTTCGCTTAAAATTTTCCCTTGATAAGGAACCTATTGAGTACAACGTAGAATATGGCCCCCCCGGAAGCTTCGCCCTCCCCGATATGCCTGAGGAGACAGCAAAATCATTAGAGGATGAAAAGAACGAACAGCAAAAAATTGCAAATCTTAACAAACAATTCACCAAAGTTGAGGAATTCGAAGATATAAAGCACGAACTATCGCCCGATGTCTCTATTTCGGGACTGGCTTCCTCATTTCAGAAAAAAATCATGACGGAAAATGATGCAAGTATTTATTTTTACCCGTCTGGAGAGAAGGACGCCGCCCTTGTTTTCTTTTCCACCGATGAAGAAATGGCCTACTTGGAAGTTCAACCTTTTTTGTCTGAAACTCGCAGTGTTTTTCAATCACTTAAGACTGAAAGCGTTGCTAAGAAGGAAGATATACTTCAAACTAGAATGGATGAGGTATATAAAGAGTGGCTAAATCGTTAAATCAACATTTTCAAAAAGGTTTTTCTCTTATTGAGGTATTGATTGCCATTACCCTTTTTGCGTTTTTTGTCACCGCTTTCCTCACCTCTCAAGGCTATAACGTCGCAGACTCTCAGCTATCAGAAGAACAACTCACTTTACAGCAATTATGTGAGCGAAAAATTAATGACCTCTATTTGAACCCACCTAAGTTTCAAAATATCATGGGCTCTATGAAGGAAACGAAAACCTTTGAAGAAAAAGAATTGAGTAATTTTGAATACACCCTTGAAATTAAAAAGCTTACCATTCCAGATTTTGCTCAACTATTTGGTCAAAAAGGTTCGATGAATGAAGATGGTCAAAATGCCTACCAAGGTAATTACTTGAACCAATCCTCAAGCAATAGAAATAGCTCCCTTGAGAAAATGGTTTTTGAGGAATTGAAAAAAAATATTGAAAAGATTGTTTGGCAAGCTAAGGTGACTGTCACAAATAAAGAAACGAAGTACAGCTATAGCCTTGCAACATGGCTCACAAATTATAATGAAAGAATACAACTCAATGTCGGCTTCTAAAGAGGCAGGCTTCACATTAATAGAGATTCTTATTGCCATCTCTCTTTTGGCCTTCATCACTATTGGCGTTGTAACGATCACTCAAAATGCTACCAATACGATGGAGAGGACGACTGAAATTAATCGTAACAATCTACAAATCGAGACCGCCCTTTCACGCTTTGAGTGGGACTTCACTCAAATCTACTCTCCAATGTATTTTTCGACGGTTTTAGATAGAAGTGCTGGCAACCAAATGGCGGGGACGACCAATGACGCCAATATGGATGGGAAGGATGATACTACCGGATTACCCATTACCCAAAACCCGGCTGCCGTAAGTCCTCAACTACAAGAATATTACATGCGACTCAATCAAAGATTTGAGCAAAACCAGCACTTCAGTGGAATCAGCAAAGAGGGTTTACCTATACCTCGCTTCTACTCTCCGGAAAAAACGATTTTCGAATTCTTTACTTCATCGAATAGAAGAAAAATTGAAAATACGCGGCAGTCACATTTTGCTTGGGTTCGCTACGCCCTTGGCAACCCTCTCCCAACGAATAATGATGATGAAGAAGAAAAGAACAAAGATATCCCATCTGGACTCAAAACTTTTGTTCGCTATTTCTCAGCAGACAATCCTTATGATGATGAACGCCTTGACCCGGAAAATTCCACTGTAAAAGCAGCCGTTCTTTTAGAGAATGTAGAAAGTTTAGAGTTTCAATTCTGGAATATGAACAATAAGAGATGGGAAACAAGTTTGCGTGCCGTACCAGGAGGCGAAAGTTCCATACGAGGGGTCAAGTTAATGATCACCTGGTATGACTCTAGTGGGAATAAAAAATCCGTCAGTCGTATCTATCGTAATCATTGGCCCATGGAAGTCCCTCAAGATAATATGGCGCCTACCCAAGCTCAGGCCACAGCTGGAGCGAATGCTGGGACCAATGCTGGGGCAGCTGCCGGTGCCACATCGGGCGCAACCGCCGGTGCATCCGGAGCCGTTAACGGGGGCTATCGATGAAAAAAGATTTTCAAACCCTTCTTGGTAACCAAAGAGGGGTTGCCCTGATGATGATTATGACGGCCATTATTTTACTGATGGCGATCTATGGAGAGTTCACTTTCGAAAGTAAAATCTCCCGCATCAAAGCCACTAATGTAATGGATAAGTCTCAGGCAAAATTGCTGGCCGAGTCCGGACTACAAATGGCAATGACTCGCCTAAAACTTTATAAAGAAGCCTTCAATAAACTCGAAAGCAACTCTACCGCCAAAAGCCAAGTTCCTCCTCAACTACTCAACCAAATTTGGGAAGTTCCTTTCATTTTTCCGGTTCCAGTCGCTGCTAATGCTAGTCGAACTATAAAAGACACTGTCCAAAAATTTACTGAAGATTCCTTACTTGAAGGCTCTATGAGAGTCACTGTCACAAACGTTTCGAATCGAATGAATCTCAACCTCTTACGTTTTGATACAGCAAAGAAGAAAGTAGACCCAAACAATCCTGGATACATGATGGATGATCCAAACGATGGAATTATTGATGCTAGCCCAACGGCCATTCAAAATAACGTTTCTATTGATCAAACTCTCTATTTCCTGCTGAAAAGGCTTGTCGATGAAAAGCGCGAGAAAGATGCGGCGTTTGATGATCGATATTCAAATTTGAATTATCAAGAACTTGTGACGAACCTGAAATATTATATTTCTGACTACCAAAGCTTATTGACTGATCCGCTAGCGGGGAGGGCCGAAGCCGATTTTCAGCGCATCCCACTCTCTCCAAAATACGGGCCTCTCTCATCTGCCAGTGAGCTC
>CANFNX010000122.1 GCA_947448495.1 Bacteriovoracaceae bacterium
CAGGTGGAGAATTCGCTTTTATTTCACAAATGATAAACGAGAGTGTTTTCTATAAGAACCAAGTTCACTGGTTTACGACCTTAGTCTCCAAGAAAGAGCACGTGCCGGCACTTCAACAGAAAATTAAAAAGGAAAAAGCACAAAAGATAAAAGTTATCGAAATGGCCCAGGGTCAGAAGGTATCGAGAATCTTAGCGTGGACCTTTTTCCCGAATAAAGAGAGATGAAATTATGAATACCCTTAATCTGAAAATTATCAATGATCGCATAGAACAATTTGTTCAAGAACGAGATTGGGATCAGTTTCACTCTGTAAAAAATTTAACGACTGCACTGAGTGTGGAGAGTTCTGAATTAGTGGAGCTTTTTCAATGGTTGAGCGAAGTAGAATCGAATCAGGCCAAACAGAATCCTCTATTAAAGAGTAAAGTGGAAGATGAAGTAGCCGATGTCTTCGTTTATCTCTTGAGAATCATCAGCAAAATGGACATCGATTTAGAAAAAGCTGTTCTCAATAAAATACAAAAAAATGCTGAAAAATATCCTATTGAAAAGGCCCGCGGCAAGGCGACAAAGTATAGCGATTTTTAGGCACTCTTAAGTGTTGCTCTTTCCAGGAAGAAGATAAAGTGAAGTGCGAACTTCAACCAAGGAGAGTGGTATGTCGAGAGTTCAAGAAAAGGGTAAAAAGAAACTCACTATTAAAGAGAAGCAAGAACGAAAAAAAGAAAAATTAAAAAATAAAGTGAAGACGGAGTGATTAGACGTTGATGATGTCGCCTTTCTTAGGAATCATCACAGTCGAGTGACCTAATTCTCGTAGCTTTTGCTTTAGCTTTTGTTTTGATTCTTCCTCTCCGTGGATCAAGTAAAGGGGAGTGTCCTTAGAGATGTTGGCCACCCAGTTCAGAAGCTCCGCTTGATCCGCATGAGACGAAAAAGCATCTGAGCCCCAGACTTCGCCTTGCCAGTTAATCGTGGTCTCGCTGTCAAAATTGATCTGTCTTTGACCCTCCATCATGGACCTGCCCGGAGTGCCCTCACCTTGATAGCCTGGTAAAAAGAGAATCGCTTTGGGATCATTCTGCCAGTTCTCGAGGTGTCTGCGAATTCTTCCACCGGTCAGCATGCCGCTTGAGCTTAGAATGATTAAAGGCCCCGATTTGCGACTTAAAGATTCCCATTCTCTTTGATGCTCGATAATTTCGAGATCACTCATCGCTTCAAAAAGTTCATGTTGATGGAGAGTGAGGTGAGAAAAGGTTTTATAGATTTTACAGGCTTCCTTCATCATTGGACTATCAAGAACGACTCTGACTTTTTCTTCAGGATGTCGTTGGTAAAACTCAAAAATCAGAGTGAGAAGCATTTGTGCCCTGGCAACTGCAAAACTTGCGATGATGCCGATTCGTGATTCTCTTGAAACTGTCGTAAGAAACGAGTGCAATTCTTTACGATAGTCACCTTCTCGATTTCTATCCCCATAGGTCGATTCCATCAGAACAATGTTGCTTTCAAGACATTCCCTTGGAGGAGGAATCAGTGGATCATCTTTACGTCCGAGATCTCCTGAGAGAACTATTTTCTTGCCCTGAGAGGAAAGATAGACGGAGGATGCTCCTAAAATGTGACCAGCAGGTCTAAGCTTAACTGACCCTCCCAGGACTGAAGCCGTCTCTTCCCACTCAATGGTTTTTAACATCGAAAGTGTGACACTGACGTCTTGTTCACTATAATAATCTTCACCCACGAGGCCTGCACTATCCATTAGTATCACTTGCATCAGTTTGGCGGTTGCAGGAGTGCAGTAAATGTTTCCTTGAAAGCCTTTTTTGACAAGATAGGGTAGTTGACCCGAATGATCTAGATGGGCATGAGTAATAATGATGGCCTTAATGTCAGAGGCAGCAAAGGGAAGTTTGCTCCTATTTAATTCGTCAGCATTTAATGGGCCCTGGACCAAACCACAATCCACCATCAAAAGACCATCAGGGAATTCAATAAATGTTTTAGAGCCTGTCACATGATCGGTAGCGCCAAAAACTGTTATATTCATGGTGTCTCATTTAGTAGAACTTGGAGTTCGTTTTTTAAGTCACTTATCTCACGATCTGAGAACCCCAATTGTCTTAAGACTGGATCAGAACCAATTAATTGCTTGGCTGCAATGATGCCTTTGGAAATAAGCTGGTTTTTTTGTGAGCGATTGATATTTCTCAAGCTCGTAATGGGATAAAGCTTCATCAATTTTATCTCTTCAAGAAAAGATTTTTCAGATGGAGCATTTACGCCTAAAAGTTTCAGCCCTGTCCCCAAAGAGTAGGCAAGAGCATCGGAACTAAAAGAAGTGTTGCTGATAAGATAATATGACTTTAGGCTTTTACCCTCGGGACCATTTCTCAAGTCATCCCATCTTGCTTTTACGTAGAGTGCAATTTTGATGTCATTTTTGAGTCCTTGGCGATTATGAAATTTACATTCGGCAAAAACCCGAGTGCTTTGTTTCTCGGCAACTACATCCACTTCATGTTTTACAAACTGCCCTTGGAAGGTTTGGCAGGTTTTTGTCATAAACCCTTTTTCCTTAAAATATTTTGCCACAAAGATTTCAAAGTTGTGGCCTGTAGGACCAAGATCAAAGAGAGCCTTTTTAAGTGAGTAATGCACGGCCGCGAGGTGAGAATGCTCTTTCACAAGGCTTAGTGTTTTTCGATAAATGTCCCTTGTTTTAAAACCCTCATCAAGTTCCTTGGAGACAGTATCGGCGATATGTTGACATGTTTTGTGAGGCAGGCCGCAGTATTGAATCGATCGATAAAGTTTTTGTTTGTTGAAAGGTTCAGGATGGCCACTGGCCTTGATAATATTGAATCGGTTTGGAAAGCGTCTATTTCTCTTCATTCTTCTTTTTGAAATCCTTTATGAGGTGAAATAATTTTGATTTCGTATCTTTAAGGCTATCAAGAATTTCAGACTTACCCAAAAGAATTATTTTAGAATCTTTTTTCACCTTGCATCCCACCTTTGAAGGTTCTTGGTTTATAAGCTGATGGATTCCTAGAAGTGAGCCCGAGGTGATCTTTTCTAATGTCTTGGATTTTTTTGTGAGTTCGATTTCTCCATCGATGAGAGCAATTCCAGTGTTCGGGATTTGTTTTTCATAAACTAAATCACAGTCATTTTGAATAGAATGAATCTCATGGTTCTCTTTAAGAATGGTGATCTGGTGTTCGGTTAATTTACTTATATTCTTCTTCATGTGTCGATCTTATATAAGATCATCGAGAAGAAATATGTCTTAGATCAGTAAATTGAATGATCCTAAATTTCTAACCAATCAGAAATTAAGATTCGCGAACTCAATCAAGCGCTTTTCATCAGTGATGAAAATGATCTTGCCTTCCTGCTCGATTAAGCCTTCTTCCTTGAACTCTGAAAAGAAACGGATGATGGTTTCATTAGCGGTTCCAACCATAGAAGCCATTTCTTCACGAGTGAGCTTTATATCTAGTCTCCAACGGTTTCCTTCTTGAATACCGTAAGATTTTTTTAGAGTTAAAAGAAGTTCAGCTAACCTCTCACGCACATTTTTTTGAGACAGTCCCGCCGTTCTTGTTTCTGCCGCACCCATTTCTCGGCTAAGCTTTTGAATGAGATTAAGAGCAATCGTAGGTTCATCTTGCAAAGCTTTGAATATAAATTTCTTATCAACAAAACAAATCGCAGCATCTTCTATGACTGTAGCCGTTGCCGTGTAGTTTTCATCACTGAATAAACTTCTGTGGCCAAGAACATCTCCTGGTCCAGCAATACGAATGATGGATTCTTTTCCATCATTTCCAAGTTTTGAGACTTTGATCTTGCCAGAATTAATACAATAAAGACCAAAAGGAGGATTCCCTTGAAAGAAAATGGTTTGGCCTTTCTTATAGGAATTCATCACTTTGTTATGAGAAACATCGCTTAAAGCCGCATGCTCAAGTTGACAAAAAATGCCTTTGTCTTTTGATTTACAGTTTTCACATTCTACATTTTGAAAGACTTTTGACATCATACCGATTTCCTTTGCCTTGAATATAGCATACAGAGATGCGAAAAAAAACTGATCTTGATCAGCTTTTTGCCCTCTTCAAGAAATAGGAAATTTTAAGACAATCTTAATTTTTGCTTTCTATCGATCCCTTTTTATTGATTAAGGACTCTAAGCGTTTAATTTCAAATTGAATTTCTTTCGGAATATGAGTTCCTGAGGAGCCTGAGTATTCAAATTCAACATCCTCTTTATATTCGGCCAGGCATTTTACCGCAACAGGATGGGTCGGATAACGCTGGATACATTGTTTAAAAAAGAGGTCTCCTGATCCAAAAAAATTCTCCCGTTTCAGGTATTTTTCTGATCTCCCGATCCAATAGTTAAGTTCGGGCGCCAAAGGTCTTTGTGGGTATTCGTATAAGTAATTAGAAAGGAGCCCAGAGATGAGCAGGTGATCAACATCAAATCCATCACTGAAAGAGGATTGGTTCAAATGGGGCTCGACGACTGAGGCGATGAAATTTTTTACCTCATTGTCAGTTTTAAAGCCGTCGATAGGTATTTTTCGCTCTTCCCATACGAGTAGCTGTTTTTCCCAACTCTTTAGGGTTTCCTTTAGAGAGAGAGGTACCTCTTTTTTTGGTAAATAATGAGCAATAAAGACGCTCATTTCTTTTGGTCTTTTTAAGATTTTAGTTTGGATGAGAAGAACTTGCTTGAGAGGAATCTCTAGGTCGTTTGAAGCACCTTTGATGATTCTTTGATCAATGATACCAGTAAAAGTGGTCTTCGCTTCAATATATTGCCTAACGATTAATTGAGCAATGCCTAGGTGATATTGATCTTTGAATTTGGCCTTATTCAGTGTCATCGTTCCGGCGTTAAAGGATGAGGGGTGACTTGTTGGAAGACGAGTATGGCAGTCCAGGCATAAAGCAGTAAGTTCTTTTAATCGCCAAAAAGAATAGTCTTTGTTGCCTTTGACAAATGCCTGATAAGCCTCTTGCACGTTTTCCTTGGCCAGGAGATAGGAGGGAGCAAAAACATCCTGTTTCATTAATTTTTCGTGTCCTGCGGCCATGAAGCTTTGCTTAAGTTGGCCCATTCGCTCGGTAATATATTTTTGATTGGTTTTACTTTCAAATGCTTCTTTTTCTGTGATGAAGGGGATGAGATCAGTGAGAGCGCTCAGGGCCGTTGCCATCTGTATTGTCGTTGAGGCAAAGAGAGTTGCTGTAAAAGATAGAAACATCATGGTGATAAATGTTCTCATAAAGTCCTTACTTCTTTGTTTTCTTTTTTAGCTGTTCATAAACAAATAATCCGGTTGCGAGAGCACCAGCTGACACGATCAGACCTGTATTCATATTATTATCAAGTGTAGAGACTTGGTTTTTAGAAGTTAATTCTTCCAGCAAAAGTAACGATGCTGTGAGGGTGATGGCGGAAGCTACCTCTGGTGAAACGGGAAGTGTCCCCCTCTGAGTGAGATAATCTTCTGGACCGATGTGTAATTCTTGTTCATGGACGATAGCGTTTGTCGCTCCAAAGTCACTTAAAGAAATAGGTCTGATAGAGTCAATGATAAAAAGGGGAGTCAATTTCTTATGATGGAGTTCCGGATCTGGGGTTTTCTCATAAACAATATGACCTTCAATTAATGCCTCATCACCGGCCTTAAGGTGCGAAATAGATTTAAGTAATTTTTTATTATTAAGAGCTCCAATGATGGGAGCTTTTTTGCCATTTTGTATGATTTGGACTTGTTGGTTAACAGTTTTAATTCTTGCAATAAGCTTGATATCTTGATGGATCGAATCTCCATAAGCGGTTAAAGAAAAGAGGTAAAGAGTTAAAGTGTACAAAATATTTATGGAGATAAATTTCATCCTTTGAATTTAAGGGCTTGGGCGAAAGATGTTAATCATAATCGTCATTAAATAAACTGATGTAAGTCAGTTTATTGCAAGCCTGATCCTATTTATTAAGAAATGCTTAATGACTTGGTCTTTGGGTTCGATATTTTTTTAAAACCTGATATAGAACAGTATTTATCTTTGCAAAGGATGTTAATTTTTTTTTGTTATATAAAAAAGCTAATTGTTCTTATTTAAGGTTCCTTATGCAGACATGTACCCATTGTGATGAAATTGCTGTTCAGGCGCTTTATTCAGAAATAGATCTCGAAAAGACCCAACCGTTTTGTTGCCAGGGGTGTTTAACCGTTTTCCACGTTTTGCATCAAAAAGGCCTCGATTCATACTATGAAATAAAAAAGAATGCTGCCGTCTATAAGCGACGTTCGCCGGTTGAGCTAACTTCCTCTCAATTTAACTACCTTGAGGATGTCGATTTTTTAGCTGAATACAGTTACGTCAATCTCAATCAAGAATGGACGATGGAGTTTTATCTTGAAGGAATTCACTGTCTCGCTTGTTTATGGCTTATCGAGAAAATTCCAGAGTTTGTTGAAGGCGTTAAGACTTCGAAGCTGGATTTAGAGCGATCCGTAGTGACGGTTACACTGAAAAATAATGGAAAGTTCTCGCGAGTTGCTCAAGAACTTACTCATCTGGGATATCGCCCTCATCCCTTAAAGAAAAATCAGGATGCCGCGAATTTTCGAATCAAAGAAGAACGCTCGGCGCTTATCCGTATCGGAGTTGCAGGGGCCGCCGCGGGAAATATCATGATTTACGCTGTGTCTCTCTATGGGGGAGCGACACCAGAGTTTGCCCAGCTCTTTAATTTGTTAACGGTTCTCTTTGCTATACCTGTCCTTACTTATAGTGCATTTCCTTTTTACCAGACCGCCTGGAATGCGATCAAAAATAGGACATTATCTATTGATATTCCTATTTCCATCGCTTTAATCATCGGTGCTTTTATGGGCATTCATAACCTCATCGTGGGAGTCCCGGAGAATTATTTTGATTCTTTAACGGCGCTAGTTTTTTTGCTTCTCCTTTCTCGCTATTTTTTGCAAAAGATTCAAGAGAAGGGACTTTCAGCATCAGATCTTCACTTCTTTTATCAATCTGAAAGTGTTCTTGTGTCAGTTGATGATGCACGAGATAGTTTTAAAGAGATTCATCCGCGCTTTATTAAAGTTAATGATTCGCTCAAAATTCGCCCTGGAGAATTCATACCTGCGGACGGAATTGTTTTGCGGGGTTGCTCCAATCTGAATAACTCTCTTCTTACTGGTGAATCTTATCCCATAAAAGTTGAAGCTGGTGACCACGTCTTCAACGGAACTCAAAATATTGATCATGAACTTATTATCAAAGCCGAAAAAGTTCATCATGACACAAGACTTGGTGGTATTTTAAAAAATATCGAAAATGGCTGGGCCCATCGATCGAAGATCGTAGATCTTGCCTCTAAGGTTTCGAAGTACTTTACTGCTGCCGTCTTTGTCTTGGCGACGATCCTTTTCTTTTATCTTAATGCGATAGGTTCTACCGAGCATGCTTTAGAGCAGGCCATCACGCTCCTTATTGTCACTTGCCCCTGTGCTTTAGCACTGGCGATCCCACTCACTTTTACCCGCGCTCTATCTAAGGCTTCTGAGCATGGAATTATCATTAAAAGTGATGAAGTCATTGAAAAATTAGCAAAAGTTGAAAATATCTTTTTAGATAAGACGGGCACGATTACTTTCGGCAAGCTTCAGGTCACTGATCTAAAAGAGTTGAAAGGGACTGCTATTAATTTGGCAGATATTATATTCAATCTGGAAAAGAATTCTCATCATCCAGTCGCCAAAGCACTGATGGAACACTTTAAATCTCAGCGGCCACGTGCTTATGAAGTTCTTAATCATAAAGAGATTTTTGGTAAAGGTGTTTCTGGAATGATTGATGGTCATTACTATGAGATCAATAAAGTGGGCGTTTTTGAGAATGATCAATTGGTGGCTACGTTTAGTGTGCAGGACATTGTTCGCCCAGATTCCATCTCGGCCTTAGCTTCCTTAAGGAGTCAGGGTCTTACTGTTAAAGTCCTTTCTGGTGATAATGCAGCAGTGGTCGAGGCAATGGCGAAGCTCATTGGCATGAAGTCTGATCATGCTCTTTTTGAGCTTAGTCCTGAGCAAAAATCACAAATGATCGAGTCAACTCCTCATACAATGATGGTAGGGGATGGGGCCAATGATGCGATAGCCTTGAGTTATGCCGATGTTGGTGTGGCGGTCTTTGGAGCGATGGATATTTCCCTGCGTGCTGCCGATGTTTATTTAACCACTCCTGGGCTTGTTCCGGTGGAGAAGTTGGTCACTCTTTCCAAAGAAACCATGAAAGTGATCCGTCGAAATTTAGTTCTTTCTCTTATTTATAATTCGCTCTCTGTGACAGCTGCTTTTCTAGGACTTATTGATCCACTGGTTGCGGCGATAATTATGCCTGTAAGCTCTCTCACCGTTTTGTTTTCAACACTTATTGGTACTAAAAAGTTGAGGCACTTATGGAAGTCATAACGATTTTATTACCACTGGCACTTTTACTCGGTGGTTTCTTTATTTTAGCTTTTGTTTGGTCTGCTAAGAAAGGCCAGTACGATGATCTTGAAACTCCAAGATTTAGAATGTTACTCGATGATCAAAAAATAACTAAAAAAAGTCCAACATCAATAAAGGATGGCAAATGAGTTCCACGCATTCAAGTGCGCCTTCAGCAAGTCGAAGGCTAGAAACGTTTTCTTATGATGACCAAATTGTCCGCTGGTTTGTCATTGCAACAGTCATTTGGGGAGCAGTTGCTTTGCTTCTCGGGGCAACGATTGCCTTCCAACTTGCTGACTGGCGAGTCAATCTTGGTTTACCTTGGACGACTTTTGGTCGCCTACGTCCACTCCATACTAATGCTGCGATTTTCGCCTTTTGCGGAAACGCCATCTTTGCGGGGATTTATTACTCTCATCAACGTCTTTTGAAGGCTCGTCTTTTTAATGACACCCTTTCGAGAGTTCATTTTTGGGGTTGGCAGCTTATTATTGTTTCTGCGGCTCTCACACTGCCGTTTGGGATTACCACTGGTAAAGAATACGCCGAGCTAGAGTGGCCCATTGATATTGCGATCACACTCATTTGGGTGGTTTTTGCCGTAAACTTTTTTGGAACGATTGTGCGTCGTCGTGAAAGACACATCTATGTTGCG
>CANFNX010000123.1 GCA_947448495.1 Bacteriovoracaceae bacterium
AATAATAAAAGAAGAAGTATCCTAACGTTCTTGAGAGGGGTCGTAAAGATTTATGGATAGGAGAAGATGCTATGTGTCTTAGTTGGTCAGGGACTCCCTAACCAACTAAGAATGTTTTTTATTTGAAAACAGAGTTCAGAATACCGGCGAGTCTCTTACCACCTAATAGCAGTCTAGAATTCATCGTGTCGAGATTTGCATTCATATAAGAGGCATCAAGAACAACATTGTTTGAACCTTTGAAGTCATACATTTGTTTTCTTGCGGCCATATCTTCCGTCACGATCTGACGGAACGGAATTTCTGGAATCTCTGTCGAAGGGGCCATGAAACCGTGAGTTTCAAGGTAGTGAGTATATTGGACATAGTCCATTTGCTGCTTGGTGATCATGCCTGAATCCCAAAGCTGGTGAAGATTGGTGTTCAATCCTTCAAATGTCACTTTAATACTATTGCCGCCGTGATCATCAGGGCGTCCAACATGAAGGGGTTGGTGAATGTCTCCGACAAAGTGGACAATGAATTTAAGAGCATTTTGCTTATCAGTTTCAGAAGCTCTTTGATCTTTTAAAACATTGATCATTTGAGTAATGGCGGTGATGACATCACCTTCAGGAGAATGAGTAATAGAGTCGTAATTTTCTCCATCAGGTACATCAGCATAGTGCCATGGCTTGGTGTGGGCCCATTCAGATTGACCTTTAATGGAGTCTGCCCAATTTGCCACACTTGCAAGAGTTTGACCTGGAAGAAGTTTTGCGACATTTTTTTTGGCAGTTTCAGTGAGTTGATTTTCAGCGATTTGTGCCACAACCATGTGACCTTCTGGTCCCCACGCCCAAACGTTTTGAAGAAGTGCGAGAGAGCAGGTAAAGTACAAAATCCATTTCATTTACTTATCCTCGATATTAGTTTCTCTTATACGTGCAGGAGCTTATAATTTCCTGTTTTGCTCCGTCAATTAATTCCTGCGTTAAGTTCTGTTAATCCTTTGTTAAATCTTTGTTAATCCTTCCAAATATCTTTAATTCCTGAAGATTTTTGATCATTGCGACCCAGGCTTCCAAGCGAAAATTCTTCTTCGACTGTGTGCAGCAGACTGTAATGATCATAAGGAAGATTGCTAACAGTTCCACTCTTTACATTCGCTCCCCAGAAAAGAGTATAGATACGGTTATCTGAAAGACGACTTCCTTCATCAAACGTGATGATGAGAAGCATATCCTTTGGCCATTTTTCAGAATGAATAAGTCCATCGAAATTAGCCTTCAGCCAACGGTCTCCATAGGCAACACCCGTATCATGGCCATCGTTACTGAGGTCAGGGATGTAGAGTGAGTAGTCGGGAAGAGTTCCTTCATTAAAGTCTTTCATGAAGGCCTTGGTGTCTTGAATACGTGAGCAGCGGTCTGGATTTTGCTGAATATTGATGAAGCTTAAAAAAGGCACATGTTTACGTGCATAACGGCCTGAGGTTGCTCCTAAAAAACAATTTCCAGGATAACCCTCTGCATACGTCTTCCAGGTCTTTTTTGCATCTTCAAGCAGATCACCAAGATGGCGAGCATCAAGGTTGTAGATTCCGTCACCAGTCACACCCAGTAGTGAGCCAGCGACCATCGCAATATAGTTACCTTGCGAGGGATGAGTGGGCGCATGATAATTTGTGGCCAGAGCACCTTCAGCAGCGAGCGATTTAAAATAGGGTTGTTCGATGGCCCGAGAAAAATCCGTGTTCTCAAACACCACAACCATAACTTTGTTAAAGTTGTGTCCTGCGAAAGCAGGCATCGTCAGGAGAAATAAAAATAAACACTTCATCATGAGTGTCCTCCATGTGTAGGGTAAGCTCACGTTAAAACGCTAAAGCTCATCTGTAAACAATTTGGAGGGAAAGTGAGAGGTGATGTTAGATAAATAATTCTTAATGTTGCTTGTCTGGGGTCCAAATCGATACCACAAAGCGGTTACGGCCGGAATGCTTGGCTTCATAGAGATTTTTATCAGCGACTTCCAGCATCGGTTTATAGGTCGTTGTGCCACTAGCGGCAAGAACATTTGGATCGATGGTAATACCACCTAGACTAATAGTGACGGAGAGCACATCCCCCGGTTGCTTAAGGTAAGGAACCTTAACCGCTTCGATGGCGGCCCGAAGTTTTTCACAAACAATATTGATGGCACCTGGCATACAATTAGGCAGGACGACGACAAATTCTTCACCACCATATCGAGCGACCACATCAAATTGCCTCACTGTTGAGGCCAAGGTCTTTGCAACATATCTTAAAACTTCATCACCTTGTTGATGTCCATAGGTATCATTAAAAACTTTGAATTTATCGACATCAATAATAATGAGTCCAAGAGGAAAATTCTTTTTTAAACTTTCATTTAATAAGTTTACGACTTCTTTTTCAAAATACCGGAAATTTCCCAATCCCGTCATTTGATCTTTCATCGCCATCTCTGAGTATTCTTTTAGGTCATCTTGGATTTTGAAAATCGCTTGATTCGCTTTTTCTTTCTCTTGGGCTTCTTGCTTGTAGGCATTCGAGAGATTGATTTCATCAGTGACATTATGAAAATAGATGATCCACATCGGAGGAAGTTGGGGAACACTAATAGGTTCGATCATCACCTGAACCTGACCACTTCCTCCTTTTGAGGAGGAAAATGAAACTTCAAAATATTGGCTGGCCTGATCTTTACCTACATCTCCATGTTCCATGCAAAAGAGGTCAGGTTGATTGAAGATGAAGTGCTCGTAGGATTTTTTACCAATGACTGCTTTAGGACGGAGTTTAAACATCACTTGCGCCGTGGTGTTGAAATAAGCGATTTCTTTTTGATCATTGATAATCAAAACTCCATCAAGAAAATAGTCAAAGATCCTAAAGAACTGTTCCAGCGGCCGTTCCCTTATAAAGAGTTGTTATTTTAGGGAGTTATCGGCAAATAGGGGAAGGAAGATAAGGAACTAAATAAAACGACAGTGACAATTTTTTGAGTTTTTTGAGGTTTTTGGGGTGATTTGAGATTTAGAGTTGAGCTAACAATTAAGGGCTTAGAACAAAAAGATGAAGACTTAAAAATTTTTTAAGCTTAAGAATTGAACGGGTATATGATTTTCCAATCCAAAAAGCTCAAGTACTAAAGGATCTTTATGATGAAGGGTTTATTTACCTCCCAGGATTCGAAGTTCTCCATCAGGACAGCATTTCTAGTGACCTCCGTCCCGCTCTTGATGATCATTATGATTTCCTATTCTGTGTGGCTTCTCTTAGCGATGAATTTTTCCTATTTCAGGGCCAATGGGTTTCCTCTCGATGGAAGCTCGCTTCAAGACTTTATGAATTACCTGCTTCAATCCCAAATGGAATACACCCACTATGTAGGTCTTTTCTTAATTGGTGTTTTTATGATTGGTCTTTTCATGGCCCACATTATTCTTAGACCTTTCAGTCAACTGATTGAAATGTGTCACGAGATTAAAGAGGCCAAAGGAGAAAAAATTCGAATTGTCGGTCTCGGAAAACAAAAGCTTTTAGTTAAATTGGGAGACTTCCTCTGTAAATACACTGAGGCAAAAAAGTCTAAATCTGTTATTAGTGTGCCTGCCGAACTTCAAAAGGTGAAGGCCCCTGTGATGGATGGAGTTTTTTATTTTCAGTTTCTTTGCATTATGTTGATTCTCATGACTGTGACAGTGACATCGATTTTCATTTTTACAAATCAGCTTCAGGATTCAATTCTTCAAGCTGCCATGACCATGCTGAAGTCTCCCAAAGGAATGTCATTGTTTTTAGAGTCTCAGAAAGAAGTTTTTGAGTTAATTGTTGTTGTTCCGAGTGTCGTCTCGTTTGTTCTTTATTGCATCATTGCGAAGTTGATCATTTCCAGAGTTCAGGGCGTCACTTACGCGTATGTGCGTGATGTTTGTGAAGTCGTTAGTGGAAATACCTCTCGTCGTCTGGCCCCACGTCAGGAAGATCCTGGTCGTGAAGCCGCCCTTGCTGTTAATGAAATCTTGGATATTTATCATCCAAGAAAAGTTCAGCAATCCGTTGAAGCCCCAGAAGGGCTAGTGGCACCACAAGGAGTGTAAATAAGTTTGGAATGAATTATCTTGGTTAAGATAAAGATTTATCCAGGCAATACACTCATGACCCGTTGGCATATCGGCTTGCCAAGATTGAGCGAGACCACCAAAGAAGTGAATCTCTGAATCAACAAAACCAGCGACCGGTATGCCAATCCCACCTTGTGGGTGATAAACGTAGTTAGGACCTTGAAAAACCAATCGCTGTCAAAAGTAGAATCGAAGAGGCCTGAAGACCTGCCTCAGCACTAAAGATACCAACGGTTGAAGAAGAAAGATCTGACGTGAGAGCTGTCTAGTGGGGATTTTCGACCAGATCAGAAAAATGCAGGCGCTTGAGTTGAAGGGCCTCCAAGCCAGTTTCTTCATGGGAGACTAAAATCAGAGTTCCGTGGTGATGTTTTCGCCAATCTAAAAGTCTTTCAATTAGTTTTTGCTTCCTGGCCGAATCAATATGAGCAAAAGTTTCATCTATCAGAAGCACTTTGGGCCTGAGGGTGAGTGCTCGAAGAATGGAGAGAATCTGTTTTTCGCCAGAAGAGAGTTTTTGTGGAGGCAGTTTTGTGAGCTGCCACTCATGAATGAGATCCTGAAAATCATAAGCTGGCTCATGATTTTTATAAAGATGAAAAGTCCAAGGCAGATTCATGAACTGATCCACCGTCTCAAAATCAGTCATCGATGATTGGGGAGGTAAGTATAAAACTTCACTGCGATAAATTTCCGGGAGATGCTGCTCTCGGGAACGATGGAGATAGAGAAATGTTTCATAGTCAGTGGGAAAAAGATCCGCCAGATTTTTAAGGAATAAGGATTTGCCACAACCATTGGGTCCCACAAGATGAGTGGGAGTGCCGTCCCATTGCCAATTGATTTTCTTTCCATTTTGTAAGTGAAGTCGTTTGATCAAAAACATATTTCACCACGTGAATTAAAAAAGCGTCTTCTGGCCAGAAAAAGCGAAAGAGAGAGACCTAGGTAGCTTCCCGCCAGAATCAGAAGCATCATTGCAATTTGCATCACGACAGCGACGCTCGGAGAGGTGCCGGCCATGAGTTGACCTGTCATCAGTCCTGGAATGGAGATTATCCCCATTGAGATCATCGAATTGATTGTTGAAGACATACCTACACGAAGTGAATGGTTAAAAAGGGATTTTGTCGCCTCTGAAGTCGTTGCACCAAGAGCGATTAAGGACAGGACATCATCTTTTTTTTCTTTGAGATCTCTGGTGAAAAAATCTAGGCCTTGAGAAAGATTATTTAAGGTATTTCCTAGGAGCATACCGAGTAAAGGGAGGAAGAGAGAAATTTTACTCATTTCATGCTGGTAAAGAGCATAGGAGCCAAGAAAACTGAGTGGCCACAAGGTCACAGCAAGAGAGACAAAATTGTCTAAAAAGAGACCTGGGAAAGAATGTTTCACCCGCGACTTAATATTGAAGGCCGCATTGATAGTCATCACAGCAACGGCAATGATCCCTACAAAAAAATGTTGTTGCTGGAAGAGCCAATTTAAAATGTAGGAGAGTAGGATGAGCTGAAGAATCATTCTGATTGAAGCGATGAGAAAATCACGATGAAGCTTTTGACCTAGCCAGTAGGTACATAAGGTAATGGCACTTACGAGTGCTAAAGGAATAACGACACCTTGAAGGTTGATCATCTAAATTTTTCGTCCATCCAGGGTATAGAGCCATGAGAGAGATTCCATCACCGGAGTAAGAGTTTGTGTTTTATGGAAAATTTCTTTCATTTGCGTGGACGGTGTCCAGAACGATTCAATCTGAGGAGTCAGCTCTTGAAGGGAAATAGGATTGAATCCATGCTTCATGAGTATTTCCGGAGCTCTCATATATAATTCTAAGAAGCGATTTTTCATCTCTGGTGCCGCCAACCCAAAACGGGCCACAGCTCCGAGGTCATAGATGCGTTCTTGAGAGGTGGCCCTCCCTGTGAGTTTTTCATCCAAAAACAGTGCAAGGACGAGAAGGAAATAATTTTTAAAATCAATCATTCTATTGCTCATCTCAAACACTTTAAATTCAATTCGGAAATTCTCATCTGGATGAAGCTCGATCGCTGGAGCGACGATGCTGCGCTTGAAGGTTCGATAAGAAAGACCCTCTTCATTTTTCACATGCCAGATGTGGCCTTGGTAAAAGGGAGAGGCAAGGGAAATCGCCGCCAATGCTGGGGCATAGTAATTCACTTTTTGATTAAGATCCTCAAGATCAGAGAAAAGCTTGTCCGTTATTTCTTTTGGAAAACTCACATTAATATCAGGTCCATAGGTCGTCATCACTTCCATTGCCCAAAGCCAGAAGTCGTGACGACGTTTATTTTGTGGGCCCACAAATTTTGACTCAAGTGGATGATGAGAAATAGCGATGGGCGTGAGGTTGGCCTGGTTAAGGGCCAGTTTCATGCGAGCATAGCAATCCTCAAAGACGTTACACAACTCATCCAGTGAATAACACACAGGAGTTCGGATCTCGACTCCTTTAGGATAGGCATCGATGGGGATAAAGTTTTCATCGGTGATCCCATATCCTTCAACGATAAAGGGCATTAATTTTTTATGAGGAGGTTCTGCCGACAGGCCATCAAGAGAGGGAAGCCCGGAAAGATCAATCGCTGAAAAAATTTGATCTAACTCATGAAAAGTTACATCTTTGTACCAAAGTGGGGCCAGAGTCGTCTTATTCGCCAGCATGTATTCAGCTTCAAGACCGAAACGAAAACCATCAGTCATACTTTGGCCTTTTTTGGAAAGAGGAGCATGGCCCCGGTGATAAGTAAAAAGATTAAGCCTAAAGCACTCAATAGATAGAGACCATATTGTCCGAGAGGCCCGAGGATAGATCCCTGATGAAGATCGATGAGAAAATTTGTTCTTCTTTGAGCACGCTTCAGGACCTTCCCAGAGAAGGCGTCAAGTTGTATCTCCTCACCCGTCACCAGACGAATGGCCACATTTTTTTTGGAAGGGCGATAGATCATTTGCTCAACTAATTTGGGATCAAGACTCAGTTCTTTGAGGATGCTTGAATAGCTGATCACTTCACCAGCAGCACTCTCACCAGAAACAGTTGAGGGTTGAATCCATTCAAATTGGTTTCTCAGCTGGAGGATAAATCCAGTCAACACAATGACCGTTAGAGGAAGCAAGATCAGAAGAGATATTTTTCTGTGAAGTTCTCTTTTATTCATTGATAAATCTGCCCTAGAATTTTTTCTGTTGTTTTTGAGGGCGAAGGAGTGTGTCCGCCAATATCTTGGGCAACAATTCCACTATCCAATAAGTATTGAATGATGGATTTTGAGAACTCTGGGAAGTCTTTTTTGAGCGTCTTATCCGATTCAAATTCAATCGCCCATGTCTTTTCAAAACCACCCTTTTCATCACGTATGAATGAAGACTGAAGGATGATCTTGACCGGCTTGCCTGAAAGATTGATTTTTCTTGTGTAGGTTTCTTTATTGTTAAAGGACGTCGGGACAAAAAAGAGATTGGCGATATTCATGTTCATAAGATCTGAAATCTCACTGATGCTTTTCAGGGGAAGATTTTTGAATTCATGATTAATCGCTTCAACATCCGATTTTATAATCGCCAGTTCTGTGACGGGAATCTCTTGCTGACTCGCTGGTGTCACATACTGATAGATTCTCGCAAACATGTCTTGATAGGATGTAAGCAAAATCGCGGTTTGATCGAGAGTGAGTTCTGCTTCCTCGGTTTTATTGAAACGTCCATCAAGAAGAATATCGGCCTCTGAAACGGCTTCTTTGTGGAGTTGTTTACGATAGACGAGCTTACTCTTTGATCCATGGGTTTCAACATAAATCCTAATGGGTTGCTCTAGCTCTCTTAGAGCAAAAGCTCCCTGGATCATGAGATCAAAGTAGTAATAGGTTGAAGATTCTTGGAGAGAGTCTGCAGCAGTGTGATTTAGCAGTTTGTTAAAACCTGATTCCTGCAATTGGAAGCGAGCGTAGGTGAGATAATCTTCTGTTATTTCTTGAGCGAGTAAACGCTTGTCGGTTAAAGCACCTCTTAGAAATTCTGCCAGTGCCTTTTCTTCTTCTTCGAGAAAACCAATTTTAGGTTTGAGGTTAGGCGATAAATTCGCTAATCGAGATTCGTCAGTCTGGTGGTTGTGGCCTGAGATCTCCTCCACATAATTTTTCCAGTTGTTCACGAGCTTGTAGTTGGAGAGTGAAGACTTCACATCATCATAATGCTCGATCACTTGCGCTAGAGTTTTAAAACTTCCATTGTGCATATACGGAGCTGTCATCGCCACATTTCTTAGACCTGGTGTTTTAAAGGCGTAAAGATCTTTTGGATTCCCTGTGACTAAGTATCGGCCCATGTCATCTGAGTCTTTTTTTCCTGGACCGATTTGTGGAACACCGACATTGTGAAACTGGGCCGAGGCAAGGTGGGCCCCACTGTGACAACTGCCACATTGACCTTTACCAAAGAAGATCGACATCCCCATTTTTTGGGCCTCGGTCATCGCCTTTGTATCCCCTTTGAGGTAGCGGTCATAGGCAGTATCATTTAGAGCAAAATGTGATTTTTCAAATTCAGCGATGGCTTCAGCGATATGACCGATATTGATTTTCGTGTTCGGGTAAAGAGTTTGAAAAGCGTTTCGATACTCCTCAACACTCATCACTCTTTCCGTTAGAAGATCCCAGGCCTCATGTTCATCTTTGGCATTAGCGATCGGATTTGAACCGATGGCGCCTCTCATTTCGGCATGGTCGACCATGGGAAATAGCGCTTGAGCTGCAACGGCATTAGTGATGGTTTTAGCAATATCCTCTCTCAGGGGAACGGGAGTTAAAAAAGTTCCGTCAGTTCGCTTTGAAACTCGACCATCCCAGAACATGAACTGAAGATCATTGGTTAAATTAAAAAGAGCAGGGGAGTTTCGAGCAAGCAGTTTGCCAGTTCCCTGACGACGGCCTCCCACACCCTCGATACCGATAGCTCCCTCACCTAAGGCAAGCGGTAG
>CANFNX010000124.1 GCA_947448495.1 Bacteriovoracaceae bacterium
ATGGCTTTGATCTTTGAAGTCAATTCGTAGCCCGTGAATTTTTCTGAAAGATTAAAATCGAGAAAAACCAGATCAGGCTTAACCTGCGGAAGAAGCTTGAATAAATCTTCATCATTAGCACAATCAACAATATCGTAAGGTTGGTTGGCCAACGTGATCTTAATAACTTTCTGAATGGTCAAACTATCGTCTGCCAAAAGCACTTTATGATTCATGCCTAAATTATAAAGTGAGCATCCGCAGTATGGGAATGGAAAAAAGCTTAAAACTCCAGAATCATTGCGGTTTGGTTGTCCACATTGCCATGAGAATTGGATAGTTTTAGTAGGCTATTGATTCGATCCTGTGAATCTGGGGCCTGTCGATTAAGGTGATGAAGAATTTCCTCGTCACTAATAGCTCCATAAAGACCATCAGTCATAAGAATCAGCTTATCTCCTTCTAATAATCGAACTTCCCTCATCTGATAGGTCAATTCTGGATACATGCCGATGGCACTCATTGGTGATGATCGAAAACGCGTTTCAAATTGATTCTTTGAAAGATATTTCAAAGTGTCTTCGACAATAATCTTTGAGAGAGTTCCCTGGCGATAGTGATAAGCACAGCAATTCCCTACTCCGACGAGGACCATCAAAGAATCTGATTGAGCTGCCACAATAGCACTCGATCCCGCTCGTTGATTAAGTGGTTGATCAGAATTACGCTTAAATAAATTCTGATGGGCATTCATCATCGAATTTAGAAGGGCGTTCCCTTCTAAAAGATTCCTTGGATTATAATAAAGAGGCATAGTGGCATTTGGGTCATCAGAAAGATTTGTATAGAATGATTTGATTTCGCCCTTTAATTTCTCAACGGCACGATCGCCGATACCAGAACCTCCAAAGCCATCAAAAACCATATAAAGATGATTTTCAAAATCAAATTCATAACCATCTTCATTGACTTGCAAATAAGGACCTTGGTGAGTTTGAGCAGCATAACTTTTGAGACGCATGATTACTCCAAATAATTCTTCAATTTCTCACTCGCCTTTTTGTAATACTCACTATCAGATGGCGAGATCTGCTGAACTTCCTGAAACTTTTCTTTCGCATCAGTAAATAAACTTAAGGATTCAGCAATAATCGCTTCTCTATAAAGTTTTTTAGAGCGTGTATCCAATTGACTTTTAATTTCATCAATCTCATTTAGGGCTTCAGCATTAGATGGTTCTATTTTGAGAATTTCAAGATAAGCTTCATAGGCAGTCTTGAGATCTTGCCCCTCCTTGAGGGATCGGGCCTTCCCAATCATAGGTCCAAGATCTGACGCCAATTGGTTTTTGGCATCAGAAAGCATATCGCTCCCTTCTTTTACCAAGTCCTCATCGGATCCTTTGCGTCTTAGGAAATCTTCTAATTTTAAAATCGCCTTATACCATTCTTTTTTCAAATAATAAGTCTTACCAGGAAGGAGAGCATCCACCATGGCTTTGCGAGCAGCTTCTTTCGCCGCTTTCTCCAGAGCAACTCTCTCCTGTTCTTTTTGCCAGGCCTCAAGTTCCATTTTAAGTTGTTGGACTTCTATATTCTCTGGATCTTTCTCCGTAATCTGAGCGAAATAACTCTCAGCTACTGTTACAAGTTTCTCTTTAACAGCATCTCTCGCCTTTACTAATAACTCTTCAATAATCTTCTTGTTTTTGATTCTTTCTTCTTCGGCACGCTTCTGCGCTTCAAGTTCCTCTAATCGTTTCAAACCTTCTTTTGTCTGTTCAAGATAGGTTTGAACCTTTTTATATTCAGCATCGATTTCAGTGACCACTTGAAATTCTTTCAAGGCTTCAAAGTACTTATTTTGCTCAAAGAAACTTACACCTAGCTCATAGGCCATATTTCTTCTTTGCTCTAGCTCTTTTGAAAGTTGTAATTTAGGTTTGGCGTTTTTATCTTTATTCGGGTCAGGTTTAGCCTCTGCTGTTTTTGCGTCAGGTGTTGCAACAGAAGCCGGTTCTTCATCAGGACCAAAAAGCACGTAAAAAAATGTCACTCCGACCAGAGTGTAGATAACTTTTTTTCTAAAAGCCTGATCTTTCTTAAACCTTTTAAAAAGGCTTTTTTCAGGAGCTGCATCGGAGGCAAAATTAGCTTCCCCCTCCTCAGGACTGACGACCTCTTCTTCGATCTCCTCCGTTTCGATGGTTTGACCAGTCTCAACCGGCATCAATCGATCTGACTCCGCATCTAAAAGATCAGAGCGTGTTTCAAGCGTAAAACTTGTACTTCCAATGACAAACTCGTCACCAGTAGTAAGGTGTGCCTTGTTTATACGCTCACCATTTAAAATCGTTCCATTCGAAGAATTTAAATCCTCTAATGTGACGTCAATATTAGTCTTTCTAAGGACCGCATGAACCGTCGAAACTTCTGGGTCATTGAGAATGATTTGACATTTTTTTGGATCCCGACCGATAAAAATCTCAGGAGCATCAATTTGATACCTATCGTAGGGAGCATGCTCTCCAAATAGCACTAATTGATAATTTACAAATGCTTTGAAAAAGCTGGTTTTTTCTTCCCTTTCCTCATCGCCACTATCTCCGAAGGAGGCCACTTCATTTGAATCGCCAAAGGATTCAGTCGGAAGCATTTCCTCATTAGTGATTTCTTCCGATTTCAATGTATCTTCAGATGATAAAAAGCTCTCATCCTCAGATAGCGACTCTTCAATGATCGGATCATCAAGCTCATTTGAATGTGAAGATAGAACTTCAGTCGCATCCATTTCTTCTAATGGGGCTTCAGCATGATCAAGATCACTTAATTCATCTAATCCAGCTGGAACAGAGGGGGTCACAGGTGCTGCTTCAGCATAGACAGGAGTTGACACAACTGGGATAGGCTTCACTCCAGGAAGATCAAAGATCATGACGGAATAAGGCCCACACTTAATTTCATCACCTTCACGAATTGGAATTCTTGCATCACCAACTCCATTAATCGTTACAACCCCAAGTTGAGTGAGTTTTTCACAGATCCATGAACCAGAGTCATTTTTTAAGACAAAATGATGTCTTGAAATAAGAGGATCGTCGATCTGCACATGGCAGTCTTCTGATCTTCCTACATAAATTTCATACCGCTCACCAGGATCTGGTGTATCAACCATCAACTGGTTGATCGGTACGTGGTTTTTTAAGACAGTTAGTCGCATCTGGATCTAGTCCTATTTTTTCCTCTAAATCTTTAATCATCTTTTCGGCATTTTTATATCGAGGGTCCTCAGGAACAGTATAAAGAAGTCTGATAATGGAACAATAAGAGACGATAGAACTTTGAAATTTCAAGGCGCCTTCATCTCGCTGGGCCTGAATCGTATACTCTTCAATAGATTTATCTAATTTTTCTTTGGTTTTCCTTAGATGAAACTCAGCATAAGGATCGCCTGGAGAGATAATCAGGGCCAGATTAAACTCAGCTATCGCACGATAGTAATTGCCTTCTCTAAACTCTCTTAATCCTCTTTGGTAAATGATATTTAATTTCTCTTTAACTGCCTTATCCTCATTCGCTTGGCGTTTTTTCAATTGAGACAAATAGTCATTCGAGGCATCTTGGTAGACCCCAGAAGGTTTTGTCTTTTCCTTCGCCGGCTTGGATGTAGAACTATCATCGAAAAGAAAAAAATACATGATGATTCCAACCATGATAAAGATAGGTAACATCGACTTTTTGCCAGCTGTTGGTGCATCGGATTCTTCTTTTTCTCTTGAAGAACTTTTTGGTTTTGATGAAACTTCGACCTTAGCAAATTTAAATACCGTTTGTCCTACAATCAGCTTATCACCTTCAGATAATTGAGCTTGAGTCGTTTTCTTATCATTAACCATGATACCATTTTGAGATCCCAGATCAGTCACAACCCAATTCGCACCAACCTTAGTCACTTCAGCATGTTCTCGACTTGCCTTTGTATCATTTAGTTTGATGTCTACTTTATCACCACGGCCTATCACAATACGATTTGAAGAAAGAATATAGGACTCACCCTTACTGCCACCAGTAAGGCATACTAAGCGAAAGTAGGTACCGGCCTCTTTCGGTGATTCAAAATGTTTTAGAACGAGAACATTTTTTGCCATAGTTATTAAACTTTAACAAAGGTCACATAAAAACCTTTGGCGAATTTATCCTTTCCAATAAGGGCGGAGACGTTCACAGACATATCCCCTTTGCCCAGGGTGTAAGTTTCTTTTTGATTACATCCTTCGTTATTTGCAGAGCGATCACAAAGATCAATGAGAGTTGCAGCAAATCCTTGATCTCTGGCCGTATCAAGCAAACTTTGTCCTGCTGAGGAATTTTCACGAATACCCAAGAGATCTTCGCACTCTATATTCATATGCATAATGTGTTTTTCTGAATTAAGAATCAGAACAGGTCCCTGCGCACCCTCCATGAATTCCTTGAGAGATCTAATATACGGAGCATCCTCTTCAATGTTTTGAACCTCCCCACTATCTGCGTTGGTCAGTTCCTTTATTCTCGTGAGAATACTATTAATCGTATTTCTTAAGGGGTGAATCTCCTTAAAAAGTGTGTTTGATGTAAGTTCCTTCTGACGGCCTCTGAGAACAGCTTCAATCTGAAGCCTCAATTCGTCCAAAGGACGAATAGTCATATAATAAAGGATTCCAAAAAAGATAATCGCAACCATACCAGCAGTGACGAGTGATTCGAGATAAGCTTTTGAGTTGTTTGAAGCCTCTCTTGCCAAAGAACTTGGAGAAAAAATAATTGTGATGATAGCAACCACAACCTCTCGACCTAAGTTTTCATCATGCGCTTTAATGGCACGGGCAATACCAATTTGGTTACCACCAAGATCAACAATAATATCTTTATCCTGGTTGCTCTCTGTTTTGTAAAATTTTCGTGCATCCACAGAAAAGGGATCATTCACAATCGTATTCAAGCTTGTGATGGGGCGATAGACAATACCCTCAATATCGAAAAGTTTATAACTCTGGACTCCCTCAGCATCCTCGCCTTCCAAAAAATCAGTTCGGATATGGTCTAAATTCTTATTTCGCAAATGAATACTATTAAGGTGATCGACTTCAGCGGCGTATTGCTTTCCTCTAAGAGCGATCTCTTTGATTAAAAGATTTTTGCTATCTCTTAACACAGGAATAATCGTAAGTGTGATGTTGGTGGCGATAAGGACAAATAACAGTATCCCTACGAGTGCCGCCCACTCATAACGTTCATTAAAGCCATAAACGAGTGGCATGATTTTATTTTTAAAAATCCATATCGGAAGGGCATACAAGCTCTCAGGCTTTGGGTCTGGTTGACTGAGATCGACATAACCATCGTCATCATCGTCATCATTTTTCACAACTTTTCTTTTTACGATGACTTTCTTCTCAATGACGTAAACTACTTGCAGGATAACATTCGGCAATGCAATTTTATCACCGTCTTTTAGAGTTATCCTTTTGATAATTTTTCCATTTACAATAGTTCCATTGGAACTCCCTAGGTCCTCGGCAAATGCAGTCTGACCATTGACCGTGACTCTCAGATGTTTCTTTGAGACACCTTCGGCGGCAATTTGATGATCAGCATCTTGGGCTCGACCCAATACGTTTTCGCCCTCATTTAAAATATACTCTTTTCCACGAAGTTTACCGCCGACGGCTATGAGTTTAAACATAGTTTACCTCCAACCGATCTCCGACATTGATATCAGTAGGTAAACGTCCGGCAGGCATTTCAAGTGTTTTAGTGGCGCGAAAATAGATCCAGGTAATCCGCCAAGGTTTTAGATCTCTTATAATTTTTATCACGAGGTTATCACGGCTTAGAAAAACGATGTCTAAGTTGTATCTCATAAAAAACGTATGAATTGAGCGACAGGGATCAATCATGAGCCCTTCAGCATCAACCAATTTTTCTTTAAACATCAATCCAATCATTCGACTGACTAACGACTCCGCCACTAAGATATCTTTCGAGAGCAATTTGTTTTTATAAGTAATTTGTATTTTCATTATTTACCTGACATCATTTTCAATCCCATAGGTGCAAAGATGGCGACGAGCACGGCGGGAAGAATAAAGAAAATCATCGGTATTAATATTTTTGTTGCTGCCGTGGCACCTGCCTGCTCCGCTCTTGAAGATCTTTTAATCCTTAACTCAGCTGATAATTGTTTCAAAATTGGTCCAATCGATGCCCCAACTGAATCGGCAGCAATCAAGGTGGCACAAAATGAGTTAATTTCTATAATATTGACTCTCCATCCTAGTTGACGAAGACCTTCAGCTCGTGACGAACCAATTTTAGTCTCTTTAATTAATGTTTCGAATTCTTCGACTAAAGGACCTCTTGGAGCTTTTTCAATCACTCGCTGTATCGCCGCCATAAAATCGAGTCCAGCTTCAACTGAAAGTGCGAGCATATCAATAATGAAGGGCATACCTCTTAAAATCGCGTCGGCCCTTTTACTAATTAAACCACTAAGCCAAATATTAGGATAAATGTAACCAACAATCCCCATGACAGGAGTGATTGAAAGAGGCCAAGTTTCTTCCATAATGAATCGAATTGTCAGAAAAGCAAAAGGTCCACCCAGAATCATGAAAAATTTCAACGCAGCAAACTCTTCTGGACTGATATCTTTGGATAGTCCGGCATTGGCCAATTTTTGACGATACAGATTTTTGTATTTTTGTTTGTTTTTTCCCTGAGTTAATGGAAGGAAATACCGCTTATAGAAGGGTCGAGTGAGCTTTATAAATAAGGCTTCATTCTTTACTTTTGCCTGATTTTCAGCATCCTCAAGGGCTTCCTGTGCTTGAAACTTATCTTGCTCCTCCATGAACAAACGAACGATGAGAAAAATTGCGATAAAGATCAAAGCTGCCGGGGCCCATTTTAGAAGGTTGTAGTTTTCTTTCCAGAGTTCAGCTTCCTCGAAATTATTATCAAAATATTTTCCAACGACGACACCCTTGCTAAACATGATCCCACACTGACCATCTTTTCGAACGAGTTCTATGGCGCTCGTCCCTTCTTTATCTAAGAAAATTCTTTCTTTTAACCAGTTGTTAAGTTCAACGCCAATCGTGATTGAGGAATTGGGAATAAAGATGCTATCACCACTATAAGTGACCGCTTCCAAATAAAGACGACATTGCATTTTATTGTTAATTGTTGAAATGACTTTTAACTTACCGATATCTCCACTAGCAGTTTTATAAAAGAAAATATCATCTTTCAGTTGTTCATTGAGCGTAATAGCTTTATCACCATATTGAACTTTATCATTCGAAGCGATACATCGATTATTAATTTGAGAAAAATCAGAAGGGCATACGGACTGCGCCCACACTGGCACATGTGGTAATAGAAAACCCAAAATTAATAACACACAGTAATGAAAAGACTTCATGTCTTGCTAACCCCAAAGTGAGATCTACTTTAAGATTAACAAAAATCCTGTAAGCGTCGAAAATTTCAAGAAACGGGAAAAAAACTCCGCTTCTAAGCGTTGGCCACAATTGAGTTTTTAAGTGAAATCGTCAGTTTTTTAGCTTCTTCCGTATTAAAGGAATCAACTATTTTAGGAATATAAATTGGTTGATAGGATTCAAAATTCTCTTTTTTGCACTTTTCTATTTTTGTAAGCTTATGAATGATGTCATCTCGTTTCAGGGTCTTCTTTTTCACCGCCTCACGTATCCCATTCAAAGCTTTTTTGGCCTCGCCTAAGGTCTTATAGAGAAGCATATCAGCACCTGCCATCATGGCCATAATGGCGGCTTCTTCTGTAGTAAATCGATCTGTTATCGCCTTCATCTCCATATCGTCCGTTATGATTATTTTTGTGAACTTGGTTTCTTGCCTCAAAAATTCATAAGCTTTGGCACTCAGGGATGTTGGAAGTTTATTATCAATCGCATCTACCAAGAGATGCGCCATCATCATAAATTCAACTCTCGACTTGGAAGCCTTAACAAAAGGAATCAGCTCTCTAGATCTCATTTCATCTAAAGAAGTTTTTATCAAGGGTAAATCCACATGAGAATCTTTTAGGGTTCCACCATGCCCAGGAAAATGTTTTGCACAGGAAAGAAGACCAGAAGTTTGAAGCCCTCTGATAGCTGCACTGATAAATTTTTCAACTGTTTCAGCATCTCTGCCAAAGGCACGATCTCCAATCACTTTATTCTCTTCGTTGGTCAAAATATCGCAGCAAGGTGAAAGAGCAAGATTAATCCCGCAAGCACTGAGCTCTTTGGCCATCACTTGATGAACTTCGAAAATAGTTTTTGGAGAATTTAAAGCCGCAATAGTCATCATCGCAGGGAATTGAGTGAACTGTGATTGAAATCGAACGACTCGTCCTCCTTCCTGATCAACTGCTATAAAAAGTGGATATTCATCCCTCAACTTTTGGATAGAGTTCACAAGCTCTGCTAATTGGGCAGGGTCTTGATAATTATGATGAAAGAGAATCACACCACCAAGTTTTTCATTCTTAATAAAATCTTTTTCTTCATCTGTAAGAGAGAAACCTGAAAGTCCGGCAATAAACAACTGGCCAAAATTATCCACAACAAACCTCTTTATTCATCAGGGTCATTAACATCTTCTTCTGGTGGGATGATGCTTATCCCTTGGGCTATCCAAAGCATTCTTATTAAATCAAAGGATTGGGAAAAATGGTAGAGAACACTTTGTCCCTCAAATTCAACAATCAACCGATGTTCATTATTCAGACTTTTTTCATAAATGACTTTCGCCTTAGAAAAGACTCTTTGCCCGACACCAGTTAACTGCTCTTGGATATACGGATACGCATCCCAAACGATGGTGAAAGGATAACTCTCGTTAGGATTTTCAACTGATTTTACCAGGATCAAATTATGATAAAGACACTCTGGTATTTGCGAGAAATAACAAAACTTTTCTTCTTTAGGAAAATTGAAACTTTGAGATCCATTCCACTTAGGCTCTGGACTGAGTAGATCAACCACTAAGGATTTTGTGGATTGATCTATCTTTGTTTTTGATTCATATTTTTGCCCCTC
>CANFNX010000125.1 GCA_947448495.1 Bacteriovoracaceae bacterium
GAAGACCTTTAGAACTTTTGATTGATAAGAATAAAAAACTGAAAGTTATCAACAAGGCCCAAGACTATAACGATTTAACCTAAAAAAAGGGCCCTTACGGGCCCTTTGCTATTACTACTTTTTAACTTTATATTTCAACTTTTTAGAAGTCTCTAAACCTTCACCAAACTGAGAACGATTCATCAAAGTGCCGTCTGCTTTAAAATAAGCTTTAGCGGTAAAAGCATATTTTCCGTGCTCAAGATTAAGACCAAGTTTTTCGATATTAACTTCAGCCGCTGCTCCAGAATTATTGTCGTTAATGACAACTTCATTTGAGGAAAGCTCACGATTGAAAAGCGTTACATTTTTAGCAAGGAATTTTCTTTTTTCTACGTTGAGAGAGAAAGCGATATTTGTACGGTTATTGATCGGCCCAAGACCAAAACTTAGAACCGAGTTATTTAGAGAAACTTCAGACATCTTAAGAGATTTAAGCACTGGAGCTGCTTCGATCATATCAATCGCATAAAGTGCATCCATGAACTTAACATTTCCATTCATGCTTGAGCGTACCGCCTGCTTCTTAAGCATAAGGAAGAATTTACTAGATCCAGCAGCTTGAATAGAAAGATTATCGCCAGTCAAAGTGACAGTAAATTTTTCACCTGCTGTCATTTCTTGAGAAAGTTTTGTGACATCGATAAGAACCCTTGCATCGACATCAAAATCTTTAACTTCAAAAGGAATTTGAACTGTTTGCTGACAAGAGTACGCGACCTGACGATAAACAGGCTGTTGGTAACAGCTTCTATACCCACCATAGCCACCGCCATATCCTGGGCGTGGGTAAGGGCCTGGAGCTGGATAAGGATATCCACCGCCGTAACCGCCTCCATAGTATCCGCCGCCATTACACACGGTTGTGTAACCCACAATTTCAGTTCTAAAACAAGTTGTTGTCTGTACTTCTGTTCTGTACTCAGTGTGAGTTTTTTCACCCTTGAGAAGGAGTTCTGTTGAATTAGTAGAGCCATCATAAGTAAAAGTCTTCGTATCAGTCGATGAAGCAACTGAAGCAAATGAAAGTGCGAGAGACAAAAGTCCTACAACTATTTTCATGGATATCTCCTGTGTTTAAAAAAACGTAGCCGTGTACTACCACCAGAAATATCATGCAGCAATGAGAGTGAGTAGAGACTGTTAGTGATTGTAAAAAATACAATCTAAAGTGGTGCCAATCCGACACCAGCACTTAGCCCTGTATTTTCCAAGAGGTAGAGCCGTCGGGATTATCTTTCAGAACAATATTTTTCGCCGTGAGCTCTTTTCGAATCTCATCCGCTCGCGTCCAATTTTTCGCCGTCTTAGCAACTTTTCTTTCTTCAATGAGACTTTCGATCCATGCCGCATCTACGCCTGAGTCCGAGGTATCCTGTTCAAAGGCGTGAAGCTGGGCCAATACCGCTTGTGGATCTTGATTAATCAGACCAAGAGCATCAGCAATAAATTTATTCGTGAGATGAATTTGCTTTAATGAGGCGTCAGTTAAGTTATCCTTATTTCCTTTGGCATACCTTAAGAAAGAGAAATACTGCCCAAGAGCACCAGCGGAATTAAAATCGTTGGAAAGCTCATCCATCATTTTTTCAATACACTTTTCAATTTCAGGATCACAGGGACCACTGGAAGTAGCGACATATCCCTTTGATTCAATCGCAAACTCATGAATCCGTTTCACTTCGTCTAGCGCCCTCTGAATCACTTCATCACTCCACTCCAATCGCGCGCGGTAATGAACTGAAAGCAGAACATGTCTTAAAACTTGGCCACCATATTTTTCCACAAAATCACGAATTTTAATCACGTTTCCAAGGGACTTACTCATCTTCTCGGAACCGAAGTTTAAAAATTCGTTATGGGCCCAATTACGACAGAAAGGACACTTATTGGCCGCTTCAGATTGAGCGATTTCATTTTCGTGATGAGGGAACATTAAATCAACTCCCCCGTGATGAAGATCGAGGGTCGGACCTAGAAATTTTTTGGCCATCGCCGAACACTCGATATGCCAACCTGGACGCCCTTTCCCCCAAGGAGAATCCCATGATGGTTCACCTGGTTTTGCCGGCTTCCACAAAACAAAGTCCGCGGGATTTTTTTTCTTCTGATCAACTTCCACTCGAATCCCATGTTGTAAGGAATCAAGATCTTTTTTGGAAAGTTTACCGTACTCAGGAAAACTTGGCACATTAAAGAGCACCTCTCCATCAACCACATAACCAGAACCATTCTTAATAATATCTTGAATCATCTGAATAATTTCTGGCATGGTCTCAGAAACTTTCGGTGTAAAACTCGCTGGCATCATACCCAATGAGTTCATGTCTTTTTCACACTCTTTTACAAAGATCGCAGCATGCTCAATGGCATCACGCTTGAGCTCCTTGGCGCGATCAATAATTTTATCATCCACATCTGTATAGTTACGCACGAATGTAACATCATAACCAAAGGCTTTGAGCACGCGGTTAAAGAGATCGCCCACAACTAAGGCGCGCGCGTTTCCGATATGAAGAAAATCATACGTGGTAGGCCCACAAGAATAAAACTTCACCTTTCCCGCTTCGATGGGCTCAAAAGCTTCTTTCTTGCGAGTAAGATTATTGTGAATTTTAAATTCTCGGGCCATTTTCAACCTTTTATTTACTTAATTGCTGCACACGTTTTTTGAGAACATTAACTGGAGTTAAAGGGATTAAGAACTTCAGATCTGGGCCGTGATCATGACCAGTGAGGGCCGCCCGCACTCCCATAAAAAGAGGCTTACCCTTGATCGCCATATCCTTTTTCACCGACTCCATCCAAGCATTGAGTTCTGCCTCAGTCACAAAATCAGACTGAACCTTATGAACCTCGCTAGAAATAAAGTTCAAAATTTTGGGAGTCGTTTCCCAAGACATAATTTCTTTTAAAGGATCGGTCATTTCAGGATTCTCATTGAGAATCAACTCATTGACGAGTTTTGGAAAATCCGTCACGAAAGAAGCATATTTTTTCAACAGCTCCACACAAGCATTTTTCCATTCAGCTGATTGCTGTCTGAAGAATTCCGTTTCAGGCTCTTTTTCAATTAATGAAATGAGATCAGTCGTGCTCATTTTCTTAAGATGCTCGCCGTTTACCCATTTGAGTTTTTCCAGATCATACATTGCCGCATGGGCCGAGAAACGATCGAGGCTAAAAAGCTTGAAGAGATCATTTTTATCAAAGATATCTCGCTCTTCTGGATGAGACCAACCTAGAAGGCAAAGATAGTTACACATGGCCTCTGGAAGATAGTGCTCATTACGATAGAGATTAACCGATGTGGCGCCATGACGTTTAGAAAGTTTCTGACGGTCATGGCCAATCAATAAAGAAACGTGGGCGAATTCTGGAACCTTCGCATTCAAGGCTTCATAGATCATGAGCTGTCTTACGGTATTGTTTAGATGATCTTCTCCACGGATCACATGAGTGATTTCCATGAGCATGTCATCGACGACGCAACAGTAGTTATAAACGGGAAGACCGTTAGAACGAACAATAACAAAATCCCCCACCATATCTTTTGGGTAAGTGACTTGTCCTTTCACTCGGTCATTCAGTACGTATTCTTTCAGTGGTGCCCGGAAGCGAATCGCCGCCTTCTCTCCGGCCGCCACTCGGGCCATGCCTTCAGCTTTAAATTCTGGAAGCTTCCACTTACCTTCATAATGAGCGGAGGCACCATCTTTACCTGCGTTCTCTCTCATCGCCTCCAGCTCTTCGTCCGTGCAGAAATCATAATAAGCGAGATCTTTATTCACCAGTTCCAGAGCATATTTCATATAGATGTCTTGGCGCTCAGACTGGCGGTAGGGGCCATACTTACCTGGCTTATCCGGCCCCTCGTCATGAATAATGCCTAGCCACTTTAAATCATCAATTTGCAAAGTTTCGTATTCAGATTTTGAGCGCTCTAAATCAGTGTCCTCAATACGCAAAACAAATGTTCCGCCTGTCGCTTTTGCAAAAAGATAATTGTAGAGGGCAGTTCGTGCTCCCCCAATATGCAGATACCCCGTTGGGGATGGTGCGAATCTTACTCGGACGGTCATAAAGAAAACTCCTCATTTGTAATGAGGAGAAGAATACACCGAAGAGGGTCTTTTGAGAATTTTTAGGTGTAAAGAGAGTCGATTTTCTCTGAAATAGACCCCACGGGTGATCCCGATGAAAGGGCGATTTCTGAGACAATCAAGTCTTTACATTGATCGAGCATTTTACGCTCACCGAAAGACAATTTTTTTGTCATTTTTAACAAAAGAAGCTGGCGTAAAACATCTGCGATTTCTAACAGAGATCCAGTCTTTACCTTAAGGGTATATTCGCGATGGCGGCGATTCCATGTGGATTGGTCTACTTTCACGTTCTGATCTTGGAGAAGTTCAAAAACTCCACTTATTTCAGTCGAAGGGATGAGTGATCTCACTCCTTCTTTACTATCCACTGGAATCATAACCTTCATTCCGTTAGAAATGATTTTGATAATATAAAAGCTCTTTGGCTCACCATTCAATTCTCTCGTTTCTACGCTGAAAATCTGCCCAACACCGTGGCCTGGACATACAACGTGATCGCCTAGATTAAACATGGGGACTCCTCTAAAAATTCGGTTTCCCCATCACTATAACGCAAACGCGTCATCGACTCTAGAGTATTGAAATTTTTACAGGGTCCTGCATTGATTCAAGACAAACATGTAAAAAATGACCTAGGACCCAATTAAGTACCTATTTCCTAATAGTTAGGCTTAAGATTCACCTATCAACCTTATTGGAGTCTATATGAAAATTATTTTAATGATCACTCTATTGATAGTTAGTACTTTAGCTTTTGGACAAAAAAACTGTGACCTGAACTCTAACAATGAAGCCGTGCAAAGAGTAAACGATACTTTTGATCGTGGCGAGATGTCTGGTGAAGATCACATGATTGCCCTCAAAGAACTATACTCAGTACGCTTGGGACTGATCGCAGAGTGTGTGCAAAACGACTCGACTAATAATCTGTCAAAAATCGAACTTCAGGACACGATCCCAAAAATAGAAGCCGAATTGGCCCAGTATATAGAAGAAATGAATGCAGCCATTCAATTAAGTATTGCTCGTGACAGAATTGGGATGGCAACCGAGATGGCCTACGAGAGAGACCTTCATAAAAAAGAAATCAAGGCCCTCATTCGTAAAATCAGGTCACTTCTAAAGAAATAAGTCATGATAAAAAAGGCCCCTTTTTGGGGCCTTTTAAATCTAAAAAAACACTGAAAATTGGAGAATTCGAAATTGGATGGATTGTGAATAATCTAAGGCTTTCGAATTTGTTGATGAGACATTTTTAAAAGCAATTTCTGGAGAATAAGTTAGATGCTTTAATCCAATATTATTCAGCTGAAAACGCTTTCCCACTGCTAATGTTGCAAAACGAAGATCATCGCGAGTATTAGGACCAAACTCTTCGGCCCAACCTGCGCCCAAGTATAGTGAAGCGTACGCCGATTGAGTGAAATCTTCGACACTATTTAAGATCGCTCCCACTGAAACATCAAAGTTCTCATGATCATTACTTCCCGACAGACCACTAAAATAATTCATTCTAGCACCCAGCTGCCAAAGTGAAGAAAAGCCATAAGCATAATTGAGTGAAATATTGGCACGAGAATCATTAGAGGTATCAGAACCATGCACTTTTGAATTATCGAAGGCCAGTGAAGCTGCCAATACAGAATCAGCGTTAAACTCAAACATATTCCGAACACCTTCAGAGGCCGGTGTTCGATAAGATTCCATTCGCTGCATGAAAGTCGTATCACGCCGAAAATCTGCGAAGGCCGAGAAACTTATGATGGCACAACCTACGGCTAAAATCTTTTTCATATTCTCCCCTTTGGATTCAATTGGTAAAATCCGCTACATGAATCCTAAGAAGACTCTTTGAAAATGTCCTTGTATGAAGCTGAAGATGAATGAAGATTTAGGAAAACTTAGGCCAGAATAATTGAGTAAAAAAAAGCCCCGCTATAAGCGGGGCTCCGTATCTTTAAGCGACTAACTCGAGATTAGAAAAGGACGTCAAACTTAACGAAGTTAAGAGAGAAGTTTGTTGTTGATGAGTCATCTACACCAGAAGCAGCTGCAGTAGTCTTAGCAACTGCAATTGTTGCAGATGGAGAATAGTTAAAGTTTAGCCCCATAACTGTTCCCATATTGAAACGGTGACCATACTCAACACCCCAAGTATTTGTTTTATTATTTGAAGCCGTAGTTGTTTTCATGTCATAATGAAGAGCCGCATAAGAAGTATCAGTTAATTTTCCAGCGAAGTTATAGATGGCTTGAAGACCAAAAGTTTTAGCAGAAGTAATATCTTGAGAATCAACTTGGCCACCAATCTCTTGACGGAAATTTTTGTAAGAAGCACCAACTTGGATTGTGTCTGTTAGTGTATAAGCATAATTCAAAGCAATATTAGAGATTCCGTGTTTGTTAGCTCCGTTACCACCAGTAAGGTTACCAAGGTCTACAGATCTGTCAGATTGACCACCTTCATAACCAGAAAGTGTCACCATGCTTTTTTGGTGGTGATCAGCAAAAGCATTTAGCGAAAGAGCTGCGATAGCTAGAACAATAAACTTTTTCATATTCATCCTTTGAAAATGTTCCCACTCGTTAGAGATGGGGTTGATAAAAAGTATCCTAATAACAAAATGTTAGAGCGGAAAATCGAGATTGTCTAAAAGAAATAACTCAGAACAGCATCGGGGCAAAAATCGGGGCAAAAAAAAGCCCCACTGGGAAGTGGGGCCTTAAGAAAAAAACTCTAATTAATTTAAATTAGAAACGGTTAACAACTTCGTGCTTTTCAAAGAAGTAAGCAATTTCTCTTTCAGCAGCAGCAGGAGAATCAGAACCGTGAACTGAGTTTTCACCAACTGATTTAGCGTAAAGCTTACGAATTGTACCTTCAGCAGCGTTGGCCGGATTAGTTGCACCCATAAGCTCGCGGTTTTTTGCAACGGCGTTTTCGCCTTCAAGAACCATAAGCATCACTGGACCTGAAGTCATGAAGTTTACAAGTTCGCCGAAGAAAGGACGCTCTTTGTGCTCGATATAGAAACCTTCAGCTTTCTCTTTAGAAAGCTTGGCAAATTTAGCAGCAGCAATGCGAAGACCATTTTTTTCAAAATGAGCAATGATGTTCCCGATATTGTTATCAAGAGTTGAGTTAGGTTTTACGATAGAAAATGTTTTTTCAATGGCCATGGTTAGCTCCTTATAAATTGAATACTACTTCTTTAATACTTCTGCGACCTTTTGTCCAAGCTCAGCTGGAGATCTCGCAATTGTTACACCACATTCTTGAAGAATCTTGAACTTAGCGTCGGCAGAATCATCAGCACCGGAGATAATCGCCCCAGCGTGACCCATTCTTTTCCCTTTAGGGGCTGCAGCACCAGCAATAAAACTGACTACGGGCTTAGTCATATTCTTTTTAATCCAACGAGCAGCATCAGTCTCGGCTGTACCGCCGATTTCTCCGATCATGATTACAGCTTTTGTATCAGGATCTTTTTCAAACATCTCAAGGACATCAATAAAGTTTGTGCCGTTCACAGGATCTCCCCCGATACCAACACAAGTCGATTGACCGATTTCACGCTGAGTAAGCTGGAAAACCGCTTCATAAGTCAAAGTCCCTGAACGAGAGATCACTCCTACGTTTCCAGGCATATGAATATGGCCTGGCATAATCCCGATCTTACACTCACCCGGAGTAATCACACCCGGACAATTCGGGCCAATCAAGCGAGATTTTGAACCGGAAAGTGCGGCTTTTACTTTAATCATATCGCCAACAGGAATCCCTTCAGTGATCGCAATGATCAAAGGAATTTCAGCATCGATACATTCAAGAATTGAATCAGCAGCATAGGCAGGTGGAACAAAAACCATGGCAGCATTAGCGCCAGTTTCTTTCACGGCTTCATAAGTTGTGTTGAAGACAGGAATGCCTTCGTGAATAGTGCCGCCCTTTCCAGGAGTCACACCACCCACAACATTTGTTCCGTAATCACGAGACTGAAGTGTGTGAAATGTGCCTTGCTTACCAGTCAGACCAATAGTGATAAGTTTAGTATTTCTGTTAATTAAAATGGCCATATTATTTAGCTCCTTTAGCAGCAGCGACGGCTTTTTGAGCAGCATCAGCTAGATCATTCGCAGCTGTAATTTTGAGTCCAGATTCGCTAAGAATTTTTTTCCCTAGAGCTACGTTTGTCCCTTCAAGACGAACAATGAGAGGAACAGTTAAGCCCATTTCTCTAGCTGCATCCACCACACCATTAGCAATGATGTCACACTTCATGATCCCACCAAAGATGTTCACGAGAATTGCCTTCACGTTTGCATCTTGAAGAATAATAGAAAACGCTTTTTGAACAGTTTCTTTCGTCGCCCCACCCCCTACATCAAGAAAGTTGGCCGGAGTTCCGCCATGAAGCTTAAGAATATCAAGAGTCCCCATCGCTAAACCTGCGCCGTTAACAAGACAGCCGATGTTCCCATCAAGAGAAATGTAAGAAAGACCATATTTCCCAGCTTCAAGCTCTTGGGCAGACTCTTCAGTGATATCTCTCATGGCTTCAATTTCAGGATGTCTAAAAAGAGCATTGTCATCAAAGTTCAATTTTCCATCGAGAGCAAGAACTTCGCCTTGTTTTGTGGTCACAAGAGGATTGATTTCGGCAATTGAGCAGTCCTTAGCGGTGTAAAGATTGTAAAGACCTTCGAAGAACTTGATAGCCTTGTTAAGAGTTTCCCCTTTAAGACCTAAGGCATAGCCCAGTTTTCTACCAACAGCTGGGGTAAAACCAGTCGCCGGGCAGATATGAGCTTTAATGATTTTTTCTGGAGTATCATGAGCGACTTTTTCAATATCCATCCCACCTTCTGTTGAAACCATGAAGGCAAGTTTCCCTACTGAACGATCAAGTACGATCCCACAATAGTAC
>CANFNX010000126.1 GCA_947448495.1 Bacteriovoracaceae bacterium
ACTCTTGATGCCTTGACGATCGCGGTTGTAACTCAGGTTACTGATGTAAACAGTGCTGTTGTCTTGGTTATTCATAGAGTCCTCTTTTAGTTTGGAACCTCTGTAACATAGGGCAGGGTGCTTGTCTAAAGGGATTTTCCTAGAGTGAAATCTTTCTAGGGCAGCTCATCGCCAGGGACCCATTTAGGGTCCTGACAATCGCCAGGTCTTTATCGAGGTAAATCTCTGAAAGCATGCTCCCATCCACGGGAATAGATCTGAGGCGGTCGTTTTGGCACTTGGTGAGCCAGCCAAAATCGTCGGCCTGGGGGGTCACTCCGGCCTTAATGACATCGGCTCCCCCTGGGATGGCACTGTAATCAAAGGAATATTCCACCAATTCCTCTTCCTGGGGTCCAGAAAGGGTTTTTTGATCTATCGTAAGTAAGGAGTATTGTCCGTTTGAGAGAACGCAGTGATAGGCGGCTTTAAGATTTGGACACTGGCCTGCAAAGGTTGAAAAGCTTGAAAGCAGGAGAATGATGATAAGTGTTTTCATGACTAGATCCTACGATTAAAATCATGGGATGAAAACACTAATGAAAGCTGCCGAGGTCCTTGTCTCCAAGGGAGATGATCATCTGGCCCGCCTTGGTCATCACTCCTTTTCAAATCTCGCTTGCGAGTTACTCTCCTCGGCGGGACTGCCTCATCTTTATGATTTTAACCAACTGATGAAGGATACGTTTAAAAGTGGATCTACTTTTGAGCAGAATTATCGTGGGTTTGAATTTAGTGATATGCCCTTAACTCTGGCCCGTGGTGAAAGATGTTTTATTGATCTCTATTTTTGGAGACGCCGGCCGACTGTGATTCATAACCATCATTTTACTGGCGCCTTTCAGTGTCTCTTGGGTCAGAACGTCGATCTTGATTTTGAATTTCATGTGAAAGAAAAGGTTGGCATCCATCATCAGGTGGGTGAGTTGATTCTCAAGCAACAAAGAATTCTCAGGTCCGGAGATATTTCTTCCATAGGACTGCTGGATGAGTACATTCATCAAAATCATCATCAGGCCGACCTGACAGTAAACCTTTGTTTTCGAACTCCTGACATAGGTGATACTCATCTTTCGAATTATCTTTATTCTGGATTAAAATTTGAAAAGCATCCACGACTCATCCACAGAGTCGCCTTGCTGGAAGCGGCCGTACATATGGGGGAGATGGACTTTGAGTCTTTTGATCTGACTTTGGATGATGCTCTTTTTTTCCTCCTATGCCATTACGGCACTGAATCCCGATCAAAAAAGTTTTTAAGTCTTCGAGATTTTTTACATCAGAAAATTCTTAACGAAACAACTCTGGATTTGAAAAAAATGTTTGATATTCATGCTTTGAAAATGGAGCAGATTGAGAGTGAGTACGAATAATTTTTTCGAAGTGATTTTGTCGGCTTCTCCTGTCTAGGTTATATTCATCATTAAGCTCCTCTTAATAATAAATATCAGATGAAAGTCTCATGATTTCTAGTGCCTAGACGAAGAGTAAAAGGTCTAGGAGTCGACAATGTCTGAATTCGATGAAGAATTAGTAAAAAGTTTTTTAGAGGAAGCCTCTGATCTTCTTTCTCAATGGGAGGGCCTATGCCTGAAGTTAGAAAAAGAGATGAGTCCTGAAACTCTGAATGCTCTTTTTCGAATTGCCCATAATATCAAAGGCTCTTCTCGGGCCGTGGGACTTTTAGATGTAGGCCAGTTCATTCACATTATCGAGGACGTCATTGTTGCGATAAAAGATGGAAAGGCAAAATTTAATAGTAAAAAATTAAAAATGTTTCTTGAGGCCCAGTCTATCATGATAGATTGGTTTTCTGTTCTTTCTTTAGAGTCAAGTTACAAGGGTTATCCTGAAGCTTTTATTTCCCAGTATTTTAATGAGAAAAAAGAATTTATTGAAGATTGTGTACTCGTTTCAAGCACGACCGTTTCACAAACCATAGCTCCAGTAGAAGCACCAAAGCATGAGGATGTTGTCGTCGAGACGGCAACAAAACCAGTTGAAGAAGCCAAAGTCTTACACTTAAAGAAAGAGTCTAAGGATGAGGTCCTTCGTATTTCAACGAAAAAGATTGATTCATTGCTGAACCTCATTGGTGAGCTATCGATTCAGCAGTCAATTCTTGAAAATAGTATCCAGCAAAAAACGATGAATGATAACGAAGCGCTCATTCAGTCGTCTTTAAATTTATCGCGAAAAATTACCAAAGAGATTTATTCGAATGCTTTTGGTCTCAGAATGACCCCTGTGGGTGGGATCTTTCAGCGTTTAGAACGGGCGATCAAGGATCTTGCTCGTGACCTCAATAAAGAAGTGGATGTGATCTTTCATGGTTCTGAAGTGGAAATTGAAAAAACTATCCTGGATAAACTTATTGATCCACTGACTCATATTGTGCGCAATTCTGTGGATCATGGTCTTGAAAAATCAGAAGATCGTGATGGAGTCGCCAAACCCAAGAAAGGCCAAATTACCATCAGTGCGATTAAGCAAGATGATGGAGTGGAAATTGTAGTCAAAGATGATGGGAAAGGTCTGAACCAAAAAAGAATATTTGAAAAAGCCGTTGAGAAAAATTTAGTTCCCGCTAATGCCTCTATCACCAAAGAAGAGATCTTTAGCCTCATCTTCCTGCCAGGTTTTTCTACTGCTGAAAAAGTGACCAGTGTGTCTGGCCGCGGGGTTGGCATGGATGTGGTGATGAAAACCTTAGAAGAGGTGAATGGAAAAATCCTCGTCGGATCTGAGGAAGGCCGTGGAACAAAATTTAAAATAAGCATTCCAACATCGTTATCGATTGTTGATTCCTTAATTGTTTCTATTAATAATGATCAATACGTGATTCCGATTCACTCACTTGAAGAAGTCGTGGATGTGGACTCCCATCAAATGAAACTTGATGAGTCGATTTATCTTTATCGAGGGAAAGTGATTCCATTTCTCCATTTAGGGGATGTCTTTGATCAAAATGGTAAGCAAGAAAGGCATGGTGTATACCCCGTGCTCGTAACAAAAATTCAAGGAAAGAGACTCGCGCTGGGAGTGGATAAGGTCTTTGGACAGCACCAAAGTGTCGTCAGAAATTTGAGTACCTATTTTGAAAAATCCTTTGCCGTCTCAGGTGGGACAATCCTGCCCTCAGGTGAGCCAGGATTGATTCTGAACATTACATCGATATCTGAAAAATATTTTAAATATTTGCATACATCTAAAGAGGTGAGCGCATGAGCGAAGTACACGAAGATAAAGAACGATACCTGGTTTATCGTATTAAAGATGAACTGTATGCATCCCCCTTGCTCGACTTTAAGGAAGTGATTGAGTTCATTAAGCCTAAAGTGGTTCCTAGTATGCCGAGTTATTTCTCTGGGATGATTAACCTAAGAGGACTTATTATTGGTGTAATTGATCTACGCAAAAAACTTGGCTATCACGAGGATTATCATCTCAAGCCTAGCATGCTCATTTGTGAAACGGAAGTTGGCCCCTTGGCAGCAATTATTGATAAGGTGGAGTTTGTGATTTATTTTTCACCCGCCGAAATTCAAGACCTGAAAATTGAGGGCAAGGTTGATATTAACTGCCTCAAGGGTTTTATGCAATATCAAGATCACTTGATATCTGTCATTGATATAAAGAAATTTGTTTCAAATATTGAAAAAGAAAATGAAAAAGTTGATCTTCAGGAGAAAGCAGCATGAAAAATATCTCACTTAGTAAAAAGATCAATGGACTGTGTTTCATTGTCCTTCTGGTCACAGGTCTTGTGACTTTTGTACAATTTAAAAAGGCCAATGACAGCCTGATTCAAAAAGTTCACGACAAGTTCCAAACCGATGCAGAGATGCTTGGCTCAAACATCACAACTGTACTTTTTGAAAGGTATTATGATGTGCAGGCATTTGCGAGCAATAAAAATCTGACTCAATTCAAAAATAAAGAAGAAATCACCACCGCCCTGAATTCTTTAGTGAATCTCTATGGTGTGTATGATCTGCTGATGGTGGTCGATGCAAAAGGGAATTATATCTCCTCGAGCTCAATTGATTCTTTCGGGCTTGATATTGATATGACTAAACTTGAGGGCAATTATGCAGATACTCAGTGGTTTAAGAGAACCATGAGTGGAGATTTTACTGTGGGTAAACTCTACACTGGGTCTTATGTTGAATCTCCTCAGTTTGATCCTATTACATCAAAAGCTGAAGACCGTCCGATGTATGGTTCCTCGTTTACCTCACAACTAAAAAATGAAAAAGGTGAGGTCGTCGGGGTTGTTACCGCCCGTGCCAATTTTAAATGGATCGCTAAATTGTTTGCTTCATTTTATAAGTCCATCAAAGCGCAAAATTATGTGGTCGAGCTTTCTTTAGTAGATGGTGCTGGCAAACTTCTTTTTGAGTATGATCCTGAATTAACAAAAACTGATAAGTTTAGATATGATGAACAAGTTCTTGGTAAGTTAGACCTCTCTGACTCTAATGCTGCGGTTGCAAAAATGATTAAGGGAGGTAAAGGTTCTGAGTATACCCTTCACACAAGAAAGAATGTTGTGCAACTTGTAGGATATTCAGCTTTTGATCCGGATCACTTTTTCGAAAATACAAATTGGGGTATCTTAGTGCGAATCCCAAAAGACAAGGCCTTAGGGAGTATTGTGGACAATGAGAGGAATTTTCTTCTCGGACTTTTAGGAGTCCTAGTTATTTGTCAGATCATTGCTTTTTTTATTTCTCACTTCATTGGGAAGTCTTTCATTGCAGAATCAAAAAAGCTTTCAGATTCTGCGATCGCGTCTCATCAACTTTCGAAAGTGCTTTTTGAAAGTTCTGATTCAGTAGCATCGGCCACTGTAGAGCAGTCGGCCGGTATTCAAGAGTCGGTTTCTGCCCTTTCAGAAATGGGCAGTATGATTTCACAAACGGCAACTTCAGCGAAAACGTCGATGGAGTCTGCACAGAAAATGAATAATAAGGCGAAAGAAGGTGAGCACATCATGGAAGAAATGATGTACTCGTTTCGCTCAATCCAAGAAGCGAATCAACAGCTTCAAAAGATTTCTTCTATCATTCAAGAAGTTTCAAAGAAGACCAATATCATTAACGATATCGTGTTCAAAACCCAGCTTCTTTCGTTCAACGCTTCCATTGAGGCGGCAAGAGCTGGTCAGCATGGGAAAGGGTTTGCTGTCGTAGCAGAAGAGGTTGGGAACCTGGCGAAAGTTTCAGGAGGTGCGGCCAAAGATATTGAGCTGATGCTCCAAGACTCTCAAAAACAAGTTCAAGATATTCTTGAAAGTCTTCATGAGAAAATTGATAAAAGCTCCCATGTTTCTAATCAGGCGGTGAGTAACTTTAAAGATATTTCAAACGAGATTGACGTTATTGTTTCACAGATTCGCGGAATTACCGATGCCTGTGCTCAGCAAGAGCTTGGGGTTCAGCAAACATCAACGGCCATGAGCCAAATTGATGTAGCGACTCAAAAGAACTCTTCGACCGCTCAAGAAACTTTGGGGGCCGCCAAAAAATTAGCAGATGAAAATACAAAACTGAAAGACATTTCAACCAGTATTTTCTCACTCATTAATGGGGAACACTACAGACCGAAAGCTACTGAAGCTCAACCTCAAAAACTTTCTTCTAGTGGAGAAGGTCAGGTGGTGGATCTTGAGTCTTCGGTAAAAAATCTTATGAGCAAGCGAGGTTCTAAAGACCCAAAGCACTCAAATAAGGCCTCTTAATGTTCCGTTTGGATGAATCCGAACAGGATGCCTTATATGACCTCATCCAAGATCTGACAGGAACATGTCAGCAGGGTAGTTTTAAAAAAGACGTGCTGTTATCAAACGTCGAACGTAGAATTGTGAACCTTGGACTTGATTCATTTGCTGGGTATATTGCCCTGATTTCTGATGATGATTATGAGTACCAACACTTTCTTTCACTCATTACCATCCATACCACTTATTGGTTTCGCGAGAATCCCCATTTTAAAAAACTGGAAGAAGAGGTTTTAAAAAGACTTCTTGAAACAGCGGGGATTCTCAATTTAAAAATTTGGACTTCGGCGTGTAGTACAGGCCAGGAAGCCTATTCCATCGCTTTTGTTCTTGAAACACTTAGTTCCTTATATCCTCAATTGAAGTACGAGATCTTTGCCTCAGATATTGATGCCATGAGTGTTCAAAAGGCTAAAGAGGGGAAATACCCTGCTCAACAGTTTAAATCGATCCCCTCGCATTACCAAAAATGGGTTCAAGTGAGGGGGGATGAATTTTTTGTCAAAGACTTTATTAAGGGCAAAATTCGGTTTTTTCAGGCCTCACTTTTAGAAGATCTCTCTGGAAAGTTTCAGCAAAGTTTGGATTTTATTTTTTGTCGTAATGTTTTAATTTACTTTGATGTTAAATCCACACTCGTGGCAGTTTCACATTTTGATAGATACCTTAATTCCAATGGGACTCTCGTTCTCGGGCATAGTGAAAACTTTGATACCTCGAAAACGAATTTTGAGCTTGATGGCAATTCTTGTTACAAACATAAAATCCGTGAGCTGCAATACACACCACGGGCAGATGAACCCATGATTAAGGTTTTTTCTCACCCTCAACTCATTGCGATTGGAGCGAGTACCGGAGGCCCAGAGGCCCTGGAAGTTTTTTTAAAAAATTTCCCTAAGCCTTGCCCACCTATCATTGTGGTTCAACATATTAATCCGGATTTTTGTGAGTCCTTTGCAAAAAGGCTTGCCAGTATTGCAGGTCTTGAATGCCGAGACACGAGAAAGAAAGTGCCTCTGACAAGTGATGGGCTTTATATCGCCTGGGGTGATTATCATCTCAATGTCGTTGAAGAAAATGGTCTTTTGTTTTTGCAGCCTTCCCATGAGGCCCATCGTAATGGTCACCGGCCTAGTGTGGATGTGCTTTTTGAATCCATCTCACGAGTGAGAGTGCGCGCCATTGGAGTTCTCTTAACCGGAATGGGCCGAGATGGTGCCGATGGACTTCTGCGCATGAAACAAACCCGTCGCTGCCTGACCATGGCGCAAAATAAAGAGAGCTCGGTGGTTTTTGGTATGCCCAAAGAGGCGATTGAAAAAGGTGCTGCTCATATCATCGGAAGTAATCAGTATCTGTCGCAATTGGTGAAGGATTATGTCTTGAAAAAAGTCGGGATCGTGAAAGCAAGTTAGTCCTCGCCTTTGAGAGCGAGGACTAACGAGTCAATTATTTACAGATAACGTAGTTATTTGTACAAGTCACACATTTTGTCATACTGCCATCATAAAGCTTTTGCTTAATATCTGAAGGAAGCATATTCACCGATTTTGATTCTACTGAAGCTCCATCAGGAACTTTAGTCGATTCAACTGGAGCAGCTTTTCCACCTTTGTCGATATATTCGCATTTTGCAGCGAAGGCAGAAGCTGAAAGAGCACAAAGAGCGATTGCGATAATTGTTTTCATTCTTTACTCCTTAGAAAAGCATGTCAAAGCCAGTTACGGCAGTTGTTGAGTCGCCTTGGCCATCCATATGGGCCGGACCACGTCTTGAAACTGAGTAACCAACGTTTGTCTTGAAGATAATGTTGTCATTCACTTTGTAGTTTACACCAAGTGAATAAAGATCTTGCGTTCCTTCAACCACACCTGTTTCCCACTTAGAAGAAGAAGCTGTGATGTGCGGAAGAATTTTATCGAACCAGTAACCTACGGTGATATAACCAGCTGATGCGCGCTTATCAAAAGAGCGAGAAGAGACACCAGAGTAAGCAAGATCTGTACCTGTTACAGAAGATGCATTTTTATTACCATTCTTGAAACCGTACTCAGCGTAAACAAGGACATTATCTTTGTCATACTTGAAACCTGTTGTCACAACCGTCGTGCTGTTGCTTTGGTAAGTATTCGGTCCGCCGACTGTTTGATCGATACTTGTGTTGATCTTGTAGTTGGTGGCCATAACACGGAAGCGGTAGCCTTTCCCTTGAAGAGCAACTTCAGATCCAACCACGTTGCCGTATTTATTATCAAGGTTTCCACCTTGAGAAAGTGGAATGCGGATATCTTCTTGTCCACCAAACACCATCACCGTTAATTTTTGTGAATCGTTAAGTTGGAACGTGTAATCTGAAGAAATACCGTTTAGAGATTTGAATGGACTAAGCTCATACACAGCGTGTGGAGTTTCTGTCCATGGGTACATATAACCAACGTCTACATACTCAGACACCATCCATGCTGGGAATAGCTGACGGCCAAAGCGGAATCTTAAATTATCATTTGGGCGGTAAGCAAGGAACAACCAGTTAGCATAAAGACCAAACTGAGGGTCTGTTGCACCAGCTTCAATTCTTTTACCGGCAACGAGAATTTGTGATTGTACGGCCCACTGATCATCAATTTTTGAGCCGATGTTCAAACCAAACTTTGTGAAGTTGTAGTAGTTAGCTGCTCTTGAGTAGTACTCAGGGTTTGAGTTACCACCAAGTTGCTGAGTGACGTGCGCACTGGCAAATCCACTCATGTTGATTTCTTGAGCGCTGGCGAGGGCCGACATACCCAATGCGGCCAAAGCTCCTAGCTTCATCCATGATTTCATAAATATCTCCTTATGAGTTTAACAATAAGAAATTGTAAGCAGTCGACCTTGTCTGGTCAATTGAAGGCTTTGACTTTAAGCTTGAGCACTAAACTCGTGAAGCGCAGTGTAGAATGTTAGAGGCTATTCTGAGTTCCGGTTTTTTGAGTGGTGTTAAAGAGGGATTCTTTCTTATTCAATGTAGAGTTGAGGTGTTTTGTGATTTTGATCACAGATTTCTCCACATCACCGGCCACGC
>CANFNX010000127.1 GCA_947448495.1 Bacteriovoracaceae bacterium
GCTTCTCTTTCCCTTACCGAATCCAAATCTTGTGACCAACATCAATTACAAAGTGGTTCAATCAAATCTTTCGGGTGTGTATTACGATGCCATGGGGAGCACTTGTCCTTACGGCGGAACTTTGCAACCTGATGGATGTCTTGTGTATGATTTATCTTCGGCCGGACTTGAGGCCTCAAAACTTTACTTTGTCAGAAAGAACTTCCGCTGGCCGGGAGTTTATTACTATCCCCAGGTGATCGCTCCTTAACGAGTCTTTTAATCCCCAAATTTTCAACTGCTTAGGCGCCATCTTTCAGGTTCACAATCGTGATGTGATTGGGGTAGAACAAGGCATAAACTTGTGAGGTTTGAGAATGAAAAAGTGTCTTTTTCTTCTGCTTTTATTGAGCTCTCTAACGACGTCTGCGAGCAGCACTTGTCGCATCTATGTGACCTCGAGTTCGAGCTTCTCAGGGCTTACCATTCGTTTTCTTAATCAGCAATTGCGGGCCAAAGATTTTAAGATCACTAACAACCACTACAATGCCGATTACTTTCTCAATCTTAAATTTATTGAGACCAATACACATGATCGGCTGAATCGCTACGTGAAGCTCGAACTCTTTACTTATAATGATCGCATTCCTTACCAAGGAATTTTACGAATCTCTGAATTTGAAAAAAATCATAACCGCAAGGCCCGCAGGCTCATTACACAGCTTCCTTTTTCACCTTGCCACTACAACAAAAACGAGAAATCTCTTGAGTGATTCATCTAATCCTATTGAATACGAGACACCTAATTCCTTGGCCGCTATTTGGTCTATGATGCTCCCAGGGCTCGGACAAATGATGAAAGGCCGAATCATGGCCGGCATCGTGTGGGGGGCCCTTGTCTCAAGTGGCTACTTTGCTTACTTCTGGCCCGGTCTGGTTTTTCATGCTCTTTGTATTTTAGATGCCGCTTTCTATAAGGGGCAGGGGTCATTGATGAGTCTTGATACATGGCCCAAGCGTTTAGGTTTTCTGGGGCTGATCGCTTTCTTATTGCTCTATATCTATTATCGCAATACCTACTAAGCATAAATCCTAATTATTATCATTTGATTTCCGAAAAGCCCTTTATTCGAGAGGGTTATAGATGTTTTTTTTTATCAAAGCAATGATCGCCATTGGTGCCTTTATCTATCGTTACCTGGGTTTTCATCATAGAAATTGGCTCAATAACGCCACTCCAAAAACGATCAACGGTCAGGATTATTTTTATAACCAAAAAAATCAATCAAAGTTCACTTATAAATTAACCTTTTCAACCCCGGTGAAGATTCCTGCCGTTTTTAAAATCAGTAAAGAAACGAAGTTTGACTCTACCATGAAATATTTTGGTCTCTCTAAAGAGTTTCAAACGGGAGATTTGCAATTTGATAAGGCGATTTATCTGGCCAGTGATAACCGACATTTTAACGAGCTGATGGCCTCGGATAAGGTCTTGAGGCAGTGGATCTCAATGCTCTTTGAGGTCGGTGCCTGTGAAATCGGCGCAGATGGAAAACAATTGTGGGTGAGTTTTTTAAGAGAAAACGACTTTGATCTCGATTCTGCAAGTGTCTATGAGGCGATGTCACATGTGCTGGATCGGATGAAAGAGTTGACCTTTCTTCAGAAAAGTTTTTTTGCAGATCCTTTTGTCTGGAAGGCGCTTGTTTGTGAATCCATTATTTATAGCGCCATGATTTATTCCTACTTAACTTTTTTTGATTTCTATATCTTTAGCGAGGATATTCATCTGAATCAAACGGCACTCGCCATCCAAGGTCTCACGGTGGGAGTCTTTCTGGCGTTAGGGTTAGTCCTGTTGATTTTCTTTCTCCTCAGAGGGTCTTCGCGCGGACATCGCATCTTGTTTGAAAGTTTGTTTGTGCTTGGTCTCTCAGTGCCTGTAGGGGGAGTGGGACTTGTAGGTGATTTGAATATTTCCCTGGATCGAAGTCAGCCGATCTCTGTTCCGTCTAAGATTGTGAATAAATACTCTCAGAGGCACAGGAGAAAAAACAGAACTTATTACACTTACCACTTTGTTCTCTCTACCGAAAATGAACCTGCAGGGATTCATCTTCCCAGCATGATCACGGTGAACTATGAAGATTATTCTCGTATGAATCAAGATCAGAAGGTCGAACTGGTGATAAAGAAGGGCTTTCTGCATCACCCTTGGCTGAGAAAGATCATTCCAAAATAAATCTCCGCCCCATTTTAAAATCAGGGCGGAGATGTGTGAGGTCTATTCTTGAGCATCAAATTCTTCAGATTCCTCAGGTTGAATATCGAGCTTAATCACATCATATTTTGCATCCGGCAACTTGACCGCAGGGAGCTTCTCATCTGAAGGCTCTTGACTTAAAAGTTTGTCAGAGTCATCAAGATCAGAAGATGAATTTTTTACGAAGGCATTACCTAAAGCGCTTTGTCTGCAGGCCTTAAATTTTGCAGCTGCCGGGCATTTTTTGCACATATCTTGGTAGGCCTCTGCTTGAGTTTGACCAACTCCATAGCAACCTCCAACCCATGATTCATAGTGAAGGTAAGCAAAGCTTGAAGTGCTGAACATAAGTGTTGAAAGTGCAGTTAAAATTAATAGTTTCTTCATACGTACCTCTTTTGTTTTTTGTTATCGTTGTCGTCTTGAACAAATCATCAGGAGGAATTTCAAAAACGTTGGGAAAAAAGATTTTTTGACTGAAACAAAATCAACAAGTGTGTTTGATAATGAAGGGTTAGGAGATTTTTTTAAGCTGAGCGAAGTTTTAAGCAATCGGGCCTCACGCCACCTGAGTTGCTCAATCTGAGAACATTCGTGGGCGTGAGGCTAGGTAAGTGACTGGAATGACTCGTTTTACTGATAGGCACTGACCTCATGGGCTTCACTTCGTGAAGACGAGTAGTGGCCTTCAGCTTGGTTGAGCTTCATCAGTTCCTGGAAGAGTTCTTGAGATTTCTTTGGATAATCATCGAGCACAATTCCTTCAAGCTCTAGCTGTTTCATTTTTTTAACTAAACGCTTGAGCAGGCTTTCGACTTCATCAAAATCTTTTTGATGAGGCAGGCTCGGAGTGGCATCTATCGCCTCATCAACTCCTTGGGCCTTTGCGATTTTAACGAATTTTTTTATTTCTCTGACGGGAAGCTCTTTGATGTGCTCAAGGGCCCGTGGCTGATCTTCTTTTTTGAGTTTTACGATTTCATTGGTTTGTGAAAGGGAGAGCTCTCCGTTCTTGCGCGCCTCTTTCACTTCGGGAGCTGAGCGCTCATCGCGGCTAATGGCCTCATGAATCTGCTTGGGTGAAAGACCTGTTTTCTCAGATACCATAGTGAGAAATTTTTCGGCCGGAAGAACTTCCACTTCGACTTCCGCTTGCTCCTCTGGGCTTTCCGATGACATGACTTTCTCAGGCTCAGGGAAAAGCTCCTGATAAATTTCTTTGGCGCGACGAAGGTGAGATTCAATTTCGATTTTGGATAGGTCTTTGCGCACGAGATTCTCATCAATGGAGACGAGTTCTTTTTCCAGCGCATTTCCATTCACCACCATCACTGGGGCTTCTGTGTGCCCAAGGTTGAGCATCGCCTGGTAGCGACGAGCGCCGGCGAGAATGACGTTATCACTTGAGATCACTAGCGGAGCGATGAGGCCCAAGGTTTGAATGGATTTTTCCAATTCAGAGACATCTGTTCCCAGACGCAGGTAAGGATTCGTCGCTTTAAGCTCGTTTAGCTTTCTTTTTTCCATGATCTCTCCCTCAAACAAGTGTGTGGGAATAATCCTGAGCTTCTTTGTCGGAAATGTCAGTGAAAAGAAGTTCACAAGATCTGTCTTTTAAAAATAAGGCTTATTGAGAGTCGTGATTTCGGTAATTTCTACTGCCTATTCAATTCTCTTTTATAAATTAAAATAGTTTCATGCAAAAAATTATTTTTTTATTTATAGCTCTCAGTGCTTCCGCTATGGCCGAAGTTTGTGCCCCCGAAACCACTCTTTCTTGGATTCTGCAAGAAGTTGAAACCCATCATCCGCGGATTATTCTTTCGCGCCTGACGCTGGAAAAACTGCAAGCAGCAAAATCAGAAGCGGGAAAAATGATTAACCCCGAGCTTGAGCACTTTTCAGTTTGGGGAAGAGAGTTTGGTAACGTTCCGGCCTACCAGAATGAATCCCGTTTGTGGTTTACTCTGCAACTCGCTTCAAAGCGCTCTAAGAGTCTAGAGGCCTGGTCACGGCAAACGGATATGGCCCGGCAAGAAGAGATGATGCTCAGACAAACATTATTAAAAGATCTGTGGCTGAATTTCTTTCGCATGCATCAGATCAGTGAAGAAATTAATGTCAAAAAAACACTCATCAATCGACTTGATCGCATTCTCGGTCAGTATAAGAAAAGAAAATTCCTGACACCTGACCAAAGCCTTGAGGAGCGCATTTTTACTATGGTGGTGGATAATTTCACCCTCACTCTCAGTCAATTAGAGCGGGAGAGGATTGATATCTTGGAATTTTTCCGCGAGGTGACTGGCTTTAATTGTCCGGTGACGAAAATTTCACTGGAAGATAGCAAAATGAAGTGGCCATCAGCAAGTGAACTCGAAAAGTTGAGTGAGAATGAATCGGTGAATGTTGCTTACGCACGTTTTGACCTGGAATTTTCAAAGGCCAAGTTTACTCTCGCCGAGGCCAAAAAAGTTCCCAATCTTCGCTTAACTCCAGTGGTGCAAAATTATATCAACCACAATGTGTCCAATACCATGTCGGGCTTTGCCTTTGTCATGCCGATTCCTTTTTTTGATCGCAACTTGACCGAGCGTACGCAGAATATTCTGGATCAAAAGTATGCTGAGAAAAGATTAGAGTTAACTAAGACCAAAGATGAGTTTTATTTTGATGCAAAGTTAAAGAAGTACTCACTTGGGACAGCTGTTTTACAAGAGATTGATGTGATTGAAGAGAGTTTATCTCGCTTCAAAAGTTTAGGAGATGCCTTTCTGGAAGGGAAACTGAGTATCTCCAATATTGTTGAATTTTGTCGTCAGTTGGATGAAATATTGAATCGCTACCATAAAGGTGAGTCTATTCTCATGGGAGATTTACTCGATCTCTTAGAGCAACGAGGAAAGCTAAACCGTACGGCCTTGGAAAATTTGCTATGATTAAAAAGTTAATTACTTTCTGTGTTTATAATCCACTTATTATATTGATTGTTGTTGGGCTGAGCATGGCCATCGGGATCGCAAGCTTCCTCAACCTGCCGATTGATGCCGTCCCCGATATCACCAATACCCAAGTGCAAATCATCACTCGAGTCGATGGACTGGTACCAGAGGAAATTGAAAGGAAGGTCACCTTCCCTGTAGAGTCTGCTTTAAGTGGGATTTTAGGGGTGACGCAAAGTCGCTCGATCACGCGATTCGGAATCTCTCACATCACCGTTGTTTTCGATGAGAAGATGGATATTTATCGCGCCAGACAACTCGTCACCGAGCGTCTCTCATCCATCTTGGCGGATTTACCTCAGGGAGTTGTACCCGAGCTGGGCCCTATAACGACTGGTCTTGGTGAGATTTTCCATTACCAAGTGGAGGCCAAAGAGAAAAAGCAGGGTGAAGAGAGAGTTCTTCAGCTCATGCAGGTTCGTGCGATTCAAGACTGGTTTGTGCGCCCACGCCTGTTGAAAGTGAAAGGGGTGACGGAGATTAATACGATCGGTGGTTATGAGAAGCAATTTCATATTCAACCGAACTTTGAATTGATGCAAAAGTATGCCGTTCATTTCGATGATATCGCTAAAACCGTGAGGGAAAATAATCTCAGTGTGGGGGGAGGGTATGTTGAAAAGGGCAAAACGCAGTATCTGATTCAGGCCGATGGTTTACTTAAAAATATTGCTGATATTGAGAACTTACCCGTTAAGCTGAACAAGTCCCTAGAGATTATTAAAATCAAAGATGTCGCCAAGGTGACTCTGGCCGAAGAGCTTCGAAATGGAGCGGCCCTGGTGGATGGAGAAGAGGCCGTTCTTGGAACCGTTATGATGATGATGGGGGAGAATTCCCGCAAAGTCGCGCGACGAGTCGCTGAAGAAGTTGAGGCCATCGGTAAAAACCTTCCCGAAGGTTATATGCTTAAGCCTCTTTATAATCGCTCCGTCATGGTGGATGCCACGATTTCCACAGTCGAAAAAAACCTTATCTTCGGTTGTGCTCTAGTGGTGTTATTTCTGTTTTTGCTGGTAGGAAATTTTCAAGCGGCGATGATTGTTGCTTTAGTGATCCCCGTGAGCTTGCTTGTCACTTTTATCCTCATGAAGATGAATAATATTTCCGGAAACCTCATGAGCTTAGGCTGTCTGGATTTTGGGATCATCATTGATTCGGCGGTGATTGTGGTGGATGCTACCATGAGAGGAATCATGGGTGTTTTTCAAAAAACAAAATCTAAACTAGATCGTCAGCAAATAAAAGAACAGACCATTGAGGCGACCTCCCATGTTTTCAAAGAGGCCTTCTTTGGCCAGCTCATTATCATCTTAGTCTTTATCCCTATTTTTGCGCTTTCTGGTGTTGAAGGAAAAATGTTTGTGCCGATTGCGACGACCTTTGTTTACGCTCTGGTGGCGGCTCTGGTGCTGTCGCTGACGTTTGTTCCGGCCCTGTGTGGGTTGATTCTTCCGGGAGAGTTTTCCCTCAAAAAACCTTGGCTCATGATGAAGGCCGAGGGGATTTTTCATCCTGTCTTTGAAAAGGTTTTGCGCCATAAAAAGAGAGTCATTCCGGCCGCGATTGGCATTCTTTGTGTTTCATTTTTTATTTTCAGTCGCATGGGAGGAGAATTTATCCCTCAATTAGATGAAGGGTCTCTTGCCTTAGATATGATCAGACCCGTTGATATCGCCACCTCTGAAGCGATCAGGCAACAGGGCCTCACCGAGAAAAAAATCCTGGCATTCCCAGAGGTGTCACATACCTTTTCACGGCTAGGAACTTCGGCGATTCCTTCCGACCCGAGTGGAATTAACCTGGGTGATACGTTTGTGATGTTGCATCCCAAGTCTGAGTGGCCGAAGGTGAATGGAAAGAGACGATCAAAACCAGAGCTCGTGAATGAAATTGCGATGGCGATCAAAAAAGAAGTTCCAGAGCAAAATTTCCTTCTCACTCAACCGATGCAAATGCGCTTTAGTGAACTTCTGGAAGGAACTCGGGCCGATGTTTCGGTGAAGGTTTTTGGAAGTGACATCAATGTACTGGAGTCTCTTTCACGAGAGATTGCCAATGCCATCAAGAAGGTCCCTGGCACCGGTGAAGTTCAGTTGCAGCTGAAAGACCGTGTTCCCCTCCTGAAGGCGACTCCGAATACGGAGAATATGAGAAAGTTAGGTTTTGGAAACTCCACAATCCTAGAATCAGTCTCTAAGGCCTATCAAGGGGAGAGACTCGGAACTGTGTATGAAGGGGTTCAGCGTTTTCCCATTGTCATGAGACTCGATCTCGATCATCGTGGCGATTTAGAGTACTTGAAAAATCTTCCGGTTGGCTTTAGTGATGAGCTCCATGTGCCTTTTAAAGATGTCGCAGATTTAGAGTTTAATAAAACGTTTCATACCATCTTCCGTGAAAATGGAGAGCGCAGAACCGCCGTGCTTATTTCACTCAAGGACCGTGACGTTCAAAGTTATGTCTATGAGGCGATGGCGATTGTACAGAATAAAGTGAAAATCCCTTCCGGCTATACAGTGGAGTGGGGGGGGAATTTTAAAAACCTGCAAAATGCGAAATCCTCTTTGGCGCTTCTTGTCCCACTGACCCTCGCCCTGATCTTTTTTATTATCTATCTCGTGTTTCATAACTTTTGGGATGCCGTTATTATTTTTTGTTGCGTTCCACTTTCACTCATCGGTGGTATTTTACTTCTTTGGATCATGGGACTAAACTTTTCAGTTTCTGCCGGAGTTGGGTTTATCGCATTGTTTGGGATTAGTGTCTTGAATGGGGTGATCCTGATTGGCCATTACCGGCATCTTAAAGAATCAGGATTAGGTCTTTTGGATTCAGTGACTCAAGGGACACAAACCTTGCTTCGACCAATTCTCATGACGGCCCTGGTGGATGCTTTTGGATTTCTACCGATGATGATGGCCACAGGTTTAGGAGCAGAAGTGCAAAAGCCCCTTGCGACGGTGGTGGTGGGAGGAATTATTTCGGCGACGGTTCTGGCGCTTCTTGTTCTGCCGGTGCTTTACTTGATGAGAAATGAAAAAGCCCAGGATTAACCTGGGCTTTTTTTTTAGAGAGATTGAACCAAAGCATCTACAGATTTTTTAGCATCTCCATAAAGCATTCTGGTGTTGTCTTTATAAAAGAGTGGATTCTCCACTCCTGCATAACCAGCGGCCATAGAGCGCTTCGAAACAATTACGTGCTTGGCCTTCCATACTTCAATGACAGGCATGCCGTAAATCGGGCTCCCTGCATCTTCGAGGGCCGACGGGTTCACAATATCGTTGGCCCCAATCACGAGCACCACATCTGTTTCTGGAAGTTCAGGATTCACTTCATCCATTTCATGAACAATGTCATAAGAAATATTCGCCTCTGCCAGAAGGACGTTCATATGTCCTGGAAGGCGTCCTGCAACTGGGTGAATCGCAAACGTCACTTCTTTACCTTGAGCTTGAAGTTTAGTGACCATATCGTTAATGGCGTACTGAGCTTTCGCGGTGGCCATTCCATAACCAGGAACGATCACAATTTTTCTCGCTTCTTTGAGAAGCTCAGTGGTTTCCTCAGCGGTGATGGATTTCAC
>CANFNX010000128.1 GCA_947448495.1 Bacteriovoracaceae bacterium
GCAAGTTCTTTAGTAATGGTTTTTTTACCATCAATCACTTGCTTTAGGGCGTCTTTATCTTCCACTGAAAGGGATTTTGATAAATGATAGTTATAAACGTTCTCTCCGTAATACTGGCTAACCTTTAAGTACTTTCCCTGATCATTGACAGGGACTGAGCATTTTCGAGTTTTGCGCGAATAAACTGCAAGCTTGGCTTGCCCTTTAAGATCGTTGGCCATAATGACTTTCTCCTGGAGGGTAAATATCAATTCATTATAAAAGGCTAATATGCGAGGAACAATACAAGAATCTGTGAGTTAAAATCTTTTTCTCACTTCTCTATGAGATAGCTTGAGAGTCATAGAGATTCAAGATAAACTGAGTCAACTATGCTCTCTTATACCTTAATTCATTCTTTAGATTTTAACACTGGGCCAGATTGGGAACAACTCATTGCTGATGTCCTTGGTCAAAAGGTCCATCCCGACCGAGTTCGTGGATTTTGTTTGGCCAGAGAGGCCTTGAGAAAAGAGCTCTCAAAGCAAGGAAAAGACCTCAAAGTGAATGAACTTCATTTTGATCAATTCGATCGCCTAAAAACAGAAGACTCCTACACTGTTTCACTCTCCCATACACCTCAATGGGGTGCAGCAGTTTTGGCCGATCGAAAGACTTATCGCTCGGTTGGGATAGATATCGAATTCCAAGCAAGAGTTGTGAAAACTCCTATTCTTGAGAGAATTTCCCACCCTGAAGATCTACATCTGCCTGCGCTCCACATCTGGGTGATCAAAGAGGCTTGCTTTAAATCCCTCATGAACACTCGCCTCTTTGATCGTCCGATAGAATTTTCAACTCTTTTGATACAGGATAAAAAATGGATACACCTTGAATCAGGTGTTCAGGGCGAATGGAATGTAAAATATGAGGGCGAGCTGATTCTCGCCCTTGCGTGGATTAAAATTTAAAACATTTTTCGGCCAATGGCCTATCGACAATCACAATTTCCTTTAATGTTCGGGGTCCTTTACCAAAGACGATTTCGATTCTTTCACATTTGCCCAATCGGGAAATAATCAATTCATAGCTTTTATCAACCATCACAAGAGAGGCCAATTTATCAGCATCCTCTTTAAAAAAGCGCAGGCCGTTTAAAAAAAGAATTTCATCCCCTGCATTGAGTCCATACTTATAAGCTGGGCTATCCTGAATAACTGTTTTTACGAGAGCCCTCTCCCCAGCAAATTCCCAATCTACACCTAACCAAGGGCCAGCATTTTCCTGCCAGCGCATTTCAAGTCCCATCGTTTTAAGAGACGTTTCAAAGTCAATGTCCTGAGTGGTTTCAACCATTGTTGTAAAGGCTTCACGGACATCATTCCCACCGAGTTGCTCAACCAAAGCATAGACTCCTTGCTTGGTAATTCCTTTTTCTGGACGCTGTTTAAAATCATCCCAAAGGGCCAGCAGAAGGTCATTTATCGATTTATTTTTTTTCAAAAGTAGTCCATGAAGAACCATGAAAACGAGGCCGCCTTTAAGGTAGTAGCTAACAGATGAGTTTTTAGAGTTTTCATCCGGCCGATAAAGCTTGACCCATGCATTGAACGAGCTTTGCTCGAGTGAATGGTAGCGTCTACCTGGAGTTGCAAAAAAAGTATCAAAGTTTCCTTTAACAATATCCACATACTCCTCGAGAGTTGAAATTCCCGAGCGGTAGACAAAAAGATCATCTACAAAACTCGTCATTCCTTCGGCCAACCAAAGAAGAGTGGTGTAATTTTCATTTAAATAATCAAATGGCCCGAGTTCACGAGGTCTGATTCTTTTTACATTCCAAAGATGGAAATACTCATGACCCACAAGAGATAAATAATTGAGATAATCTTTTCGATTGCCTAATTTTCTTCCATCAAAATGCAAAGCAGTTGAATTGAGATGCTCTAATCCCCCAAAAAGTTTTGGAACAAAATGATTCAAGAAGAGATAGTTTTCATAAGGCAACTCTTCTCGAAAATGTTTGGCTACCGTCTCAACGACTTTTTTAATATCTTCTTTAAGATTTTGCTTATGGGGATAAATTTCTCCATAGGAAGCAATATGGTGAGACTTTCCCTGGTACTCAAAGCCATCAGTCTCATGACAACCAATTTCAACGGGAGAATCGATCAGCTCATCATAATTACGTGCGGTATAAAGAAATTTTGATCTTTCCAGAGAGATATCTTTTAAGGCCGTACTAAGTTTGCTCCAGGCAGATGGAAAACGAAACTCGATTGTAGGATTCTCTAAGGTCTCACCCAGAACACCCATAATAAAACTCGGTCCATGAAGAAAAGCATGAGAAGCGTCCACATGGGAAGTTCTCACTGTGAGGTCTTTACAATAGATTTCATAACTCACTTGGCAGTCATTCTGAGGAGTTTTTAAATCTGATAGGCCCCAATCGATCTCCCAAACACCTTTTGCTTTTTGTTCATGAAAGAGGATTTCTCCGTTGCCCTGAGAAGCCGAAAACCAGCGAATATGCCGTGCATACTCCCTCATCAGGTATGATCCTGGGCTCCATGAAGGAAGAAAGACACTAAGTTTTGTTTTTCCCTCCGGTCTTTTGAATTGAAGTGTGACCTTAACATGGTGCTGCTCTGGTTTATCAATCTGAACTAGATAGTGAATTTGCATAATTATACCTCAGTGTCTAAAAGCATAAGGTTTGGATGCACTAAAGACAATAATCAAAAAATTTGTTAAGATTTGTTTATGGAAAAATCCCTTACCGCTAACGACATTGATCTCTTTGTTACTGATAGCGCTATCAGACAAATTCAACTGATGCAAAACCATGACTACACTTTAGAAGGACTGACATTCCGGATTAAAATTGGCGGAAAAGGTTGTGATGGATTTACTTATGAAACAGGATTCTCTGAGCCACATCAAGACGATCTGATTATTGAAAAACACTACCCATTGATTTCTTTTGATCTCAAAATTTTACTCGATCCCTTCTCGGCTTTTTATACACAGAAAATGACCCTTGATTATCTCTTTGATCCTCAAAATAATGAAGAAGGATTTGTTGTTCAAAATGCAGCAGATGGAACTCATAAAGGAAAATTCTTTAAAGATGAATCCAAGCTTCCACCCTGGGCAAAGAAGTGAAAGATATTTCCTTAGACTATCGTTATCTGAAAGCCTTTATGGTGACTTGCCGTTTTATGAATTTTTCCAGGGCAGCCGAGGAACTCAATATCGCTCAGTCTGCTGTCAGTAGACAGATTAAACTCCTCGAGGAATCCGTCGGAGAGCAACTGATTGTGAGATCATCAAAAAAAGTTCTTCTCACTGAAAAAGGCGACGCTCTCCTTAAAGAAGTCGAAAAATTTGAGGATAAGTTACAGGATATTTTTTTTGGACACATGAACAAGACTATTCGCGTGGGAATCTTGCATGGACTTCTTGAGACTTGGTTTAATGATGTGATGGTTGAGTTTTCGACCAAAAGCCTTCACCAACTTAGCGTTGAAGTAAATTCTTTAGATAGTCTTAAGCAAAAACTTCATAACGGAAAATATGATCTCATCTTCACAACTGAAAATATTCAAGGAGAGCTCATCAGCTCACTAAAATTGTTTGAAGAAAAAATGGTGCTCATCAGTAAAAAAGAGATCAACCCGAAAGCCGCAGAAAACTATCCGTGGATTGTGTATTCCGAACAGGATCATCTTTTTCAACTTTATAAAAAGAGATCACAGAAAATTATTGTCGTAAATTCAATCACGACGATTCAAAAGCTCGTTAAAAAAGGTGTTGGAATTGCCATTGTGCCCGATCACACAGTAGACCAAGATATTAACCTCAATATTTATGAACTTAAAGGTATGGCCAAGCAACATATTCATCTCTCAAGCTTAAACTTTCAAAACATGCCTGAACATATTAGATCGCTGGTCGATTTAATAAAGAAAAAGAAAGATTAAAATTGGCAGGACATTTTACCAGGCATCACTTTACCGTCCTCACAAAGAGTGAGCTCAATATTATCTCGATCGAGAAATGATTTGAGAATGTACATTTTTTCAGTCGCTTGTCCTATCTGAAAGCCATTTTTTTTCATGTACGGCCAGCGAACTTTTACTCCCGAGATCTCTGTATTTTTATCAACTCCAAAATGAACGCCGTCTTGATTCTGAGACATCAGTCCACCCTGAGAATATTCCACCCATCTGCGTTGGACAATGTTCATCTTCTCTTTCTTCGTATAAAGCATCACCATGGCCCCCAGACCATTGGTATTTGACTTCACACCACTTAGGTAAATCCGAATTGATTTATGGCCAGCGAGTCTTAATTGGTTTTCAAATACGTAGATTCGAGGTTTGATATCTGAGCGCCTTATATTATTTTGACCTGTAATAATATCTGGCAATCCATCTTGATTTATATCTAGGGAAATAGTTCCAATCGGATTGACGATATCAATACCCAACTGACCTGCAACATTGGTAAAGGCATGGGTTTCGTCTTGCTCAAACATCACAAGACGAGAATATGGGGGAAAGCCAGAATTATCGACTAATAAATCAATACGGCCATCAAGATTGTAATCAACCCAAACACCTCTCCTATCTCCTTGATTCCAAGATTCGCTTAAAGCGTCACTCAAATACTCTGTGCGAATAAAATAAGGTGGATAAGTCTCTTTTGAGCCAGTTAAAATACTCGATCGATCGACAGAATCGTTATCATAGGCATGGGATAATTCACCTAAAAAAACATCCATAATTCCATCATCATTATAATCAGTACAGGAGGAGAAAAAGGTTCGACCTCCTCCAGTAGGAATTAAACTGCCATCAGGATCTGAGGCATAGTTAGACGTTGGTCCAATGTCTTCAAAATAACGTTCTCCACTCTGAGGTTCTCTCAAATTCATCCAGAGCTTATTTTTATGACCTGCAGATGAAGCGGTTAAAATATCTGGAAATCCGTTTTGATCGATATCGCAACTAGAAGACCCATAGGTGGGTTTTGCCTCGGGTGGATAAAGCTGATCTGGTGTTTTCTTGCTCTCATTTCTCAATAAGGCCGTAACATCTTCAAAAGTTCCCTTATTATTTCGCAACAGATAATCTGCGACAGGATAGTATTCACCTTTTCGACTCTCAAACCAGTTGCCAACAAATAAATCCGGCCATCCATCCAAATCATAATCAAGCAGGGTTAACGAACTTGTTGGTCCAGGAGGAAGGACCAAAGATTTCGAGGACTCTTGAAAAGTCAGAAGAGAATTTTTCAACGATCCAAAGTAGAGCTTTACAGGAATTTGGCTGACTTCACTACGCTGATTAAGTACGCCGGCCAGGAGATCAGGAATTTTATCTTTGTTGATATCATAAACCGCAATAAAAGTGGCCTTGAAGTCGGACGGCAGTGGATCATGAGACCAGGCCACAAACTGTTTTTTGAGAGGATCAAAAATAAAAAATTTGGGACGGGAGTAATAACTCGGAATAACCACCAAATCAGACCTTCCATCAAAATTCAAATCGACCGCATTCAAAGCAATAGCCTCAACCCCACTCAAACCATAATCAGCAGTTTTATCGACAAAAGCCGTCACATTTTTCTGAGAAGGACCAAAATCGGGAGTCTGAATTTTTTTTGAAAGTGAGTCTAATTCTTCGGAAAGCTTGATGGATTCTTCTTCCTTACTTAGTTGAGGTACTGAGGAACAAGATGAAATGAAAATAAAAAGCCCCCCTAAAAAGGGGGGCAATACTTTAGAAATCAATGATGTCAAAACCGAAACCATCCCTTTCAGAAATGTGCTTAGAGATTTTTGGAATCAATTTATCGTAACTAGAATTTAAACGTTTGTAGTTACGAGTAAAGTTCTGACGGCTATCTCTACATATGAGTTCTGTCATGAGTGTAACATACTCTTTATCAGCATCAGAAACGTCTGTGCGATTTAAAATAGATGTTGTACGAGAAAGAACACATAATTGAACATAGAGTTCAATCGCCATGTTCGCAATCCTCATCTGTGGCAATTCATTTCCGATAATGTTTTTACCATATTTCATAATAGTATTTTCAACCGCAATCGAAAAATCATTCAAGGCACTTGAGAAATGAGAACCGTGGGTCTCAAGACTTGGATGAATTTTAGTTAAGGTTTTTGAACCAACATATTTTGCAATTCTTTTCTTTGCAAATTCGGACAAAATCCCTACTGACTTAATAGGATCTTGGATCGCTTTAGACACATCTGCAACCTTGCCCAACTCTTTGAGTGAATCAGAAGGACCTTTAATCCCAGAAAGGGCAGTAAAAATTCTTAAGATTTCATTTGTTCCCTCGAAAATAAGGTTAATACGGCAATCACGCATAATACGCTCATAAGGATACTCTCTCATATAGGCATTACCGGCACCAATTTGCGTCGCCATATCAATGGTATGCCACAATTTTTCGGAACAGTAGATTTTACAAATGGCAGACTCATGAGAGAACTCATGCATACCTTGGGTAATCTTACCTGTTGTCATATAGACGATCGATTCTGATGCGTAGATATTAGCGGCCATGGTCGTTAATTTTTCTTGAATCAATCCAAAATTGTTAATGGTATCACCAAACTGCTTTCTTGTTTTTGCCTGGGCCGTAGCCAGCTTAAGAATAGCCTTCATACCACCCACGGAACCAGAACCAAGTGAGAGACGGCCAGTATTAAGAACATTCATAGCGATTTTGAAACCTTTACCTGGCTCCCCTATGATGTTTGAAGCTGGGACTTTGACATTATCAAAATAAACCGCTCGGGTCTCAGAAGCACGAATCCCCATTTTGTCTTCTTTCTCACCAAAAGAAATCCCTGGCATGTCTTTTTCAACAATAAAACAGGTAATTTTCTCAACCTTGTTACCTTTGTCATCATCATGCTCAGTTTTAGCAAACACACTATAAAAACCGGCCAAACCAGCATTCGTAATCCATAATTTTTGACCGTTGATGGTATAAGTTCCATCGGCATTTTTTGTGGCTTTCGTCTTAATTGAGTAAGCATCCGAACCAGAGCCTGGTTCAGTTAAGCAAAATGAAGCCCAGCACTCACCTGAAGCAAGTTTTGGAAGCCATTTCTTTTTTTGCTCTTCGTTCCCTTCATTAATCAGTGCTTTGTATCCGATTGACTGGTGAGCACCAAGTGTCGTGGCAATGGATCCGTCTATTCCGGCAACTTCTGAAAAGACACGAGCATAAAGAGTTGTATCAAGACCAAGCCCTCCATAATCCTCGCCTACACCAAGACCACAGAGGCCTAGGCCAGCAAGACCATCTAGGACTTCTTTAGGAATCTTGGCATCCTTATCGAATTTAGCAGAATCAATATTTGCCTGAGCAAACTTGTCAACAGCATCAATCATGGCCTTGGCCATTTCAACCTGACTATCGCTAAACTGTGGAAATGGAAAAACCTCTTCCTCCATTACTTCTCCATAGAACATGTGGGAAACAATTGAAGGAATTTCTTTGCCTGAATCGTGTGACATAATCGCCTCTTGTGAAAAGTGAAATAAATCTTCTTAATTATAAGGATGACTCGTATTCAAGTACAGAAAAAGTCCATATTTAATGAAGGAATCAAAAGTTTAATTACCCGACAAAACCGCTTCAGCTATTTTCCCATCAAGGCTACTTGCACAACAGTTTTATTTTTATGACAATAAATTGATGATAAATAAAATCAAAGACTTCCTTAATAAGAAGCTGGGGCGTAAAACTTCAGATGACTTTTCTGATCAAGATGAGTTGTTGGAAGACGATTCGCTCCAATCAGATCGCACCAATCCGGGAATTAAACCTGCTGTAGAGCTTTCCCCTCAAGATAAAACTGGTAGTTTTAATGTCCAGGCCGATGGCCTTGAAATCAATAATTCTTTTTCACAAGAAGATGATTCTGAAACTCAGTTCCATTCAAAAGTAAGTTTAAAAGATAAATCTGCCAGTTTATTTTCTGCCATTCTTAACTCTTTTAAAACGATCAAATTCAATAAGCAATTTTTTAAGTCACTCTCATTCAGGAGTGATGGTGCCACACTCCTGTCACCTAACCTCACTAAGGCGATTGAAAAGGCTCTCTCTCGATCTTCACGTGAAACCATTCATCAAGTCAGTCTTGTCTGTCTTATTTGTTCCGTGACTTACTTTGTTGGTAAAATGTCTGCCTTGATAGCAAAAGGTACACCGACACTAGATCAGGCCAAGGACTACAGTGTTAGTATTTCTTTAGAAAAAGATTTTAATCCCGGAACACTTGCTCAGGTGAAAGGAATTAATATTTTCAGAACCAATACTGGCCTTGGCTCAAAAAAAACGATTGTGGCTGATAAAAAATGTGATGAAGCTCAGCAAAGAAGTAACTTACCCATTAAATTGATTAATGCTGTCGTTTTGCAAGATTCAGTGAAGTCCCTTGCCTCTGTGCAAATTCGTGGGGAAAAAGACCTCCAAGAGGTTCGTGTTGGTGACCAGATTTCAAATATGGCGAAAATATTTAAAATTTCTCGTCTTGAACTATTAGTTAAAAATTTGGACAGTGGAGCCTGTGAATCTATTTCTTCTGACTTAAAAAATAACGGACAAAACTCCACGATTTCGGTGATGAGTCCGTCACAGAGCAGAGAATTCAAGGCCAATAAAAAGATGTCTGGGATTGAAAATAACGGCAATAAGTTTGCTATTTCTAAAACCCTTCTCGATGACAAACTCAAAGATATTGCGGCCGTGCTCACACAGGCCAAAGCCGTAAAGATAC
>CANFNX010000129.1 GCA_947448495.1 Bacteriovoracaceae bacterium
AGAAGACAGCAATATCTTTGAGGTCCACACCATCTTTAGAAAGTTTCTTAATTCTTTGGGCTATATACTCTGCTTCAGCACGATCATCACGGCATTCCACAATTTTAATTTCGTCACCATCATCATTATTAGTCCACATCTGCTTGCCTTTACGGGCAACATTACGAGAAATAACTTCTGAGGCTGCTTCGATGATTTTTTTTGAAGAACGATAATTTTGTTCAAGCTTGATAAGTTTTGCTTCAGGAAAAATCGTCTCGTAAGTTAAAATATTGCGAATATCAGCACCACGCCACGAATAGATTGACTGATCCTCGTCTCCCACGACACAGATATTACGGTGCAAATAACTTAACTGTTGAATTAATTCAAACTGAGCACGATTGGTATCTTGATACTCATCAACCAGAACATATTTATATTTTTGTTGATATTTTTGAAGAACCTCAGGAAAAGTTCTATATAAGTTGAGGACTCCCGTTATGAGTCCACCAAAATCAATAGCGTTGCTCCGATGAAGCTCGCCCTCATAATCGATGAAGATATCCCATAGTCGACGATCCTCAGCGTATTTTTCAACATCTTCATTCCGCTGAAGGCCCATGTAATAGCCTAGATTTTTTAAGCCATCAATATAAGCAGCGACTGTATAAGGTGATAACTCTTTTTGATTAATCCCTCGCTTGGCCAGGATCGCCTTAATGATAGACTGAGATTCCCCATCATCGTAAATGGTAAAATTCTTACTAAGACCAAGATAAGTAGCCTCCATGCGAAGAACTTTGGCGCAAAAAGCATGGAAGGTCGTCACTTGTAAGGCCCCAACATTTATTTGAGTATTGGTAGCAAGGCGCTCTCGCATTTCTCTTGCTGCTTTATTAGAAAAAGTCACGGCCAGAATTTGAAAGGGAGAGATGTGTTTTTCTTCTAACAAATACTGAATGCGAGCAACCAGTGTTCTGGTTTTTCCAGAACCTGCACCGGCCAAAATCATCACCGGACCATCGGTCATGAGGACGGCTTGCCTCTGAGATTCATTTAGAAATTCGAGATTCATTACTCAACCGTTACGGATTTTGCTAAGTTTCTTGGCTTATCAATATCTGTCCCTTTAAGAGAGGCAATATGGTAGGCCAGGAACTGTAAAGCGACATTCACATAAAGTGGACTTAGATTATCGAGTCCACTAAAATCCAGGCCAATATACAAATCAGCAAGATGCGTGAGTTCCCCTGAGTCTTTAGGTCCTACGACTACCATTTTGCCTCGGCGGGCCTTAACTTCTTCAACATTTGATACTGTTTTCTCAAACAGCTCAGGTCCAACGATTGCAATGTTGACAATTTCTTCGTCAATCAAGGCAATTGGGCCATGCTTGAGTTCACCAGCGGCGTATCCTTCAGCATGAACGTAGGCAATTTCTTTAAGTTTTAAAGCGCCTTCCAAGGCAATTGGAAAATACTTTCCACGGCCAGTGAAGATGAAACCTTTTTTATTATAGATTTCATGAGCAACATTTTTAATAACTTCTGCATTTGCACACAGATCTGCTATCCGAGTTGAGAGTAATTTTATTTCTTTGAAGAGGTTCGGATCATCAAGTGTCCCCTCCATCGCGCGGCTCATCAGGAACCCAGTTAATACCTGTAGAGTGAAGGCTTTTGTAGAAGCAACACCTATCTCAACACCTGCATGGATTAAAAAGTTCTTGTCACAGTTCCTGAACAGTGTCGATCCTTCAACGTTCACAATAGAAAAAGAAGGAATACCTTTTTCTTTACATAATTCCTGGCAAGCAAGTGTATCTGCTGTCTCACCTGACTGAGAGATAAACAATCCCACTTCGCCCTGATTAAGAATTGGATCTTTGTAGCGAAACTCAGAAGCAATATCAACTAAGGCGCGCTGATGATTAATTTGCTCGAAGTAATTTCTGATCACAAGACCAGCGTGCCAAGCCGTTCCACAGGCCGTGAGGTGCCAGCATGGTGTTTTGAATCCATTTAGTGAATCTAGAATTTTACGACCATCATTTTTGATATAATATGCAGAAAGTTTATCAATGAGAGCCGACTGCTCATGAATCTCTTTGAGCATAAAATGCTCATAAGGACCTTTAGTTGTCGCATCGACACTCATGGCATTCGATTGAAATTTGTATCGACTTGATGGACTCAAATCAAGTTCATAGAAATTAATTTTCACTTCGGAATTCGTCACAATACTTTCGCAAATAACTGCGTCTTGAGGGAAATAAATGCGAGGAGCAAATCCCACGAGGGCAAAAGGATCAGATGAGACAAAAGCTTCTCTGGTCTCTTTATTATCTCCAACGACCAAAGGAGCGGATCGCTTGAGGCAGTATAGTTTATCGCTTCCCTTTTCAATAATCACAAAAGCTGAGTTTCCCGTGATCGTTGAAAAAGCTTTGGAAATGGATTGAAGGACATTGTGAGATTGTTGAAAAAACTTCGTAAGTAAGACCAAAAAAACTTCGGAATCAGTTTGTGATTTGAACTGAAAGCCTTCTGCTTGAAGTTCTTTTTTTAAGCTTCCGGCATTTTCAATAATACCATTATGTACGACAGCAAAAAGTTCGTTGCCATGTGGATGAGCATTATCAGTTGTCACTGCGCCATGAGTGGCCCAACGAGTATGTCCAATTCCTGTATGGGAAAATGGTTTCTGCTCTTGAACAAGGGCCTTCAGATTATCGAGTTTGCCCTCTTTTTTCATAATTTGAAGTTCAGAGCCAATCTTGAGACAAATACCTGCTGAATCGTAACCCCGATACTCTAAACGAGACAGGCCTTCAAGAATTGGACCAACTGAATTACCAGGCCCAGAATACCCAACGATTCCGCACATAAAATCTCCCAAAAGACAGAATGAAATGAGGGCTTCAATCTACCATTTTGAGAGGAGACTTGCTAGGCTAACGCAGAGCCTTTATTTCTTTTTCGTCTTAATAAATTTCTTAGCAGCACCCTCTTTAGTCACCTGTTGTGATCGAGCAATGGCAAAAGCACCATCTGGTACGCTTTTAGTAATGGTTGTTCCAGCGGCCACAAATGCGTCATTACCAATTTCAATCGGCGCAACTGCCTGACAATCCGATCCGATAAAGGAATTGGAGCCTATTTTGGTCTGGTGTTTATTGGCCCCATCATAATTACAAGTAATGAAGCCGCAACCAATATTAGAATTCTCACCAATTTCAGCATCACCAATATAGCTCAAATGAGAAACCTTAACACCTCGGGCAAGTTTAGATTTTTTCACTTCTACAAAGTTTCCAATTTTAGCTTCAGCACCAATCACTGTTCCTGGGCGAAGTCTCGCCATCGGGCCTATAGTTGCCTCACTATGGACAACCGCCTCTTCAAGGTAACTGCTCGCTAGGATGTCTGCGCCATCTTCAACTTGTGAGTTTTTAATAAAACAATTGGATTCAATAGTGACGTTATTCCCAATTTTTGTTTTACCTAAAAAGGTGCAACCAGGATAGATGATAGAGCCTAGACCGATTAGTACATCAGACTCAATATAAACCAGTGAAGGATCGAGAAATCGCACGCCTTCAAGCATGAGTTGTCTTACTTTTTCTGCACGGATAATCTTATCCACATTGGCAAGTTGCTCAAGTGTGTTGATCCCTAGAAAGGGTTTTTCGCTCGGAAACTTGATGGCTTTAACGGCAAAATCTTGTTGAAATAAATCGGTAAGATAAAACTCGCCAGACTTATTCTTGTTATCAATTTGATTTAAAATGGCTTTAACGTGAGTGGTTTTAAGAAAATAAAAAGCGGAGTTCACTTCTGTAATTTTTTTCTCTTCCTCACTCGCATCTTTTTCTTCAATGATACGAAATCCCTGTTTTCCTTTTTGAATACGCCCATACCCAGTCGGTTTTGCAGTTTCAAATGTCGCGGCTACGCCTACTAAATCAGGTTGCGACTGAAGCTCATTAAAAAGTATCTGAAATTCCTTTTCTGAAATGAGCGGTGTATCGGCACATGCCACAAGAGTGTAATCGTAATTCCAAAAATGAGGCAGGTCCTTGAAGCATGCCTTAAGTGCATCCGCCGTTCCATTCTGCTCTCGCTGCCAAGCTGTTTTAATCGCCGATTTTTCAGAGTGATGAGTGTGCCATTGCTCTAATAATTCTTTACGATGCCCAACCACCACACCGATCTCAGCTTTAAGAGAGGAATTTTTCGCAAAATTCAATGCCGCTTGCACCACATAATCCAAAAGTGGCTTTCCAGCGCATGGTGCAAGCGCCTTCGGTTGATCTGTTTTCATTCGAGTTCCCTTGCCCGCAGCAAGGATTACTATACCTACAGAGTTGGACATATAATTGAACCTTTTTATCAGTAATTTCTAAGTCACTGTTTTAATAGTTAGCAGACTTTTTCTCTCTCATAAAGCATACCTCACAAAAGTAGGTTTCTCAGCTAATTTTAATCAAAAAAAAAAGTAAATTTCGTTAAAAAACTTTAAAGATCACTCGTATTTATCCCGATTTAGATTTTGTACACAGTTCTTCATGGAAGAGACTTACGATCTATTAGGAGATAAAGTTATGGTGACAAATTATGAGGGAGAAGCGATTGAATTCAAGGAAACTCTCCCTTTACTACCGGTTCGCGATCTCGTTGTTTACCCGTTCATGATCCTACCGCTCTTTGTTGGACGCGAAACTTCAATTAAAGCAGTTGAAGAATCTCTGAACAACACAGACAGACTCATCCTTTTGTCATCACAAAAGGACATTACTGCTGAAACACCATCTCCATCTGAAATTTACGAAATGGGTACAGTTGCAATGATCATGAGAATGCGCAAGCTTCCTGATGGTCGAGTGAAAATTCTTATTCAAGGTTTAGCTAAAGCTAGAATCAAAGAATTTGTTGGAACAGAACCTTTCTATCAAGTGAAAGTAGAAAAAGTTGAAAATCATGCTGTAACAGCAGCCCCTGCAACCATTGAAGCCCTTGCAAGAACAGTCAAAGAGAATCTTGAAAAAGTTATCTCTCTTGGAAAAGTTCTTTCACCAGATATTTTAATGGTGCTTGAAGATATTCAAGATCCTGGCCGATTGGCAGATCTTGTCGCTTCCAATCTGAATTTAAAAGTTACTGAAGCTCAAAAAGTTTTAGAGATTTTGGATCCAGTTGATCGATTAAGCTATATCAATAAAGTTTTAGTGAATGAACTTGATGTTCTTACTCAGCAAGCAAAACTTAAGTCTGGGACAAAAGAAGACATTGCAAAACACCAGAAAGAATTTTTCTTACGTGAGCAGATTAAGGCCATGAAGCAGGAATTGAGTGACGAGAACTCTGATAAGAATGACGAATTTGCAGAAATTCGTGAAAAACTGATGGCCAAAAAGCTTCCGGCAGATTCAGAGAAAGAAGCACTCAAGCAACTTGGTCGTCTTGAAAGAATGCACCCTGATTCTTCAGAGGCAAGTATTTTAAGAAGTTACTTGGAATGGGTTATTGATCTACCTTGGTCAGAAGAATCAACAGAAGTTACTGACCTTCAATATGCGAAACAAGTTTTGGATGAAGATCATTTTGATCTGGAAAAAGTTAAAGAAAGAATCCTGGAATACCTTGCGGTACGTACACTTAAAGGTGCAACAGCGAAAGGTCCTATTCTTTGTTTTTCAGGTCCTCCAGGTGTCGGTAAAACTTCTCTTGGTAAGTCGATTGCCAAAGCTACAGGTCGTGAATTCGTAAGAATTTCACTCGGTGGTGTCAAAGATGAATCTGAAATCCGGGGACACCGCCGTACTTACGTCGGCGCCATGCCTGGTCGATTCATTCAAGCGATGAAACAGTGTAAAACCATCAATCCAATCATTCTTCTCGATGAGATTGATAAGCTTGGTTCTGATTTTAAAGGTGATCCAGCTTCAGCGATGCTTGAAGTGCTTGATCCAGAACAGAACTGTAGCTTTAGAGATAACTATCTTAATATGAATTACGATCTCTCTAAGATCATGTTCATTGCTACGGCGAATATGCTTGATCAGATTCCAGGTCCTCTTCGTGACCGTATGGAAATTATCAATCTTGCTGGTTATAGCCAAGAAGAGAAAGTACAAATCTCTAAAAAATACCTCATTCCAAAACAAATGGATGAGCATGGAATCACTGATGAGCACATTGAGTTCCATGACGAAGGTGTAGAGTTTGTGATTGCTGGTTACACCAGAGAAGCTGGTCTTCGTAATCTTGAGAGACAAGTTGGTGCTCTTTGTAGAAAGGTCGCTAAGAAAATCGCTTCTGGTCACCACGGTAAAACTCATATTATTTCAACTACAGCTGAAGAGCTCCTTGGGCCACCTGTGTACTCTCGTGAAGACTCAAATGAGTATGATGAGATTGGTGTAGCGACAGGACTTGCATGGACAGCTGGTGGAGGAGAAATTCTTCATATCGAAGCCACTAAGATGAAAGGCCGTGGAATTACGCTTACCGGACAGCTTGGTGATGTGATGAAAGAATCTGCTCATGCAGCGATGGGTTTTATCAGAAGCCATGCCACCGAGCTAGGGATTGATGAAAAGTTTTTTGAAGAAAACGAAGTGCATATTCACTTACCGGCAGGTGCTATCCCTAAAGATGGTCCTTCGGCAGGGATTACGCTGGCCACAGTCATCACTTCACTACTTACGGGAAGCTATATCTCAAAAGATATTGCGATGACGGGCGAGATTACACTTACTGGTAAAGTCCTTCCTGTTGGTGGCATCAAAGAAAAGGCGCTGGCAGCAATGAGAGCAGGTATTGAAACTATTATTATCCCTTGGAAAAACCAAAAGGATGTTTTAGAGATTCCTGTTCAATACCGGAAAAAACTAAACTTTATACCGGTAAAGAATATTCAAGAAGTTCTCAGCATTGCCTTAGTAGACTGGAAAGGTCAACTTGACCTTGACCAACATAAGCGCAAAACAGAAGAACCAAAGAAACCAAAAGACAAAACTGGTCAAATGGCTGCCTAAATAAAGGCCCCGAAAGGGGCCTTTTCTTTTTCTTTCCCTTCTCTTCTATCCTAAATTTGCTATTCTAATTGTATGACTGAAATTTCAACCCACAATGCTTTAAAAATTGTTGTCGTAGACGACTCTGACTTCTCTAGAGGTCTCATTATTAAAATGCTCAAAGATGCAAATTTCAACGTCGTAGGTGAAGCTCCTAGTGCTGGCGCAGCCCTTTCAGTCATCAAAGAAAAAAAACCACATGTTGTCATCACGGATATCGTGATGCCTGAAATTAGTGGAATAGAATTAGCAGAAAAGATTAACCAGGACTTTGATGACATTTATGTCATCGTCATTTCTTCACTTTCTCAAGAGCATGTCGTGCTAGAAGCGATTGGTGCAGGTGCAGCTGATTTCATTGCAAAACCTATCAATCAACAACAACTTATCGACTCCCTAGTGAAAATCATGTCATCAATGAAGAAAGACCCCATGTAGTCAGGAGGACTCATGAACATCACTAAAACATTTGAAATTTCCAATATTGAAGAGCTAAAGATACTTTCAAACGTACGACTATTAAAAAGACATGAATTAAATCCAATTTATTCAAAAGAAAATCTTCATGTACAATTCCAATTGAGTGGACACATTAAAGGTGTCATCAATTGCTTTCTTTGTCTTGATAGTCATGAGCTAACAGCTTCTGATAAAAATGTTCTTTTTCCACTTTTTGTAGAATCTATGAACATTCTGATCGGTAAGCAAATAAGTGAAGATCCAGAATTTTCTGCCCATGATATTCAACTTTCCCCACCAAAGTTTTCCATGAAGGCTTTGGAAATTAACTCATCTTTAAAAAACGGATTACAAACGTATCATCTAGAACTTGATGGATATATTTTCACGATAATCACAGAATATATTTTAGGAGTGGTGAATTGATGAAATCTCTTATTCAATCTTTTGGAATCTTCGTCTTTTCAGTTTTCTTTCTTTCGGTAGAAATCAAAAATGAAACTATCTTTGATCACATTTATGATGTCATTTCACCCATGACAAGAGCTGCTCAAGCGGCGACAGAAAATTTCTTTGGAAGATCAGTCAACAAGACGCAACATTACTCAAAGAAATTGTTTGATAATTCTGTGCCTAAAGTTAAGGATTCTGTTAAATCTAAGATGTCTGCACTTCATAAATTAAATCGACCGCCGCAAGATGATATACCAGTTAATGATCGTGAAGAATTGGACGAGTTGATTAAATCGCATAAATAAAAAAAGCCCGTTATGATCTGAGCCCCTAATTTCGGACACAAAATTAAACGAGACTACCCCATTTTTGGGGTAGTCTTATTTTAAGGAGTGTCTTTATGTCCAATTTTTCTGAAAAAGATCGAAGGTCACTAGAATCTAACCCTCTGGTTGAATCCGTAGGGC
>CANFNX010000130.1 GCA_947448495.1 Bacteriovoracaceae bacterium
CATGTGGCCAGAAGAGTATTATCAAAGCCGATGTGAAGTCATTAACAACGGCGGAAGCCTATGGGGTTGGTAAGTATGTGATTAGACCCCTCTATATGCCTCTTTCAGATCAAGCGATTTCAGTCTTTAATTCACCGGTTGAGAAGGTCGATTTCATAGCTGGGGGACTGGCCCGAATGTTTATGAATTTGGGCGCTAGTATGGGGATGGGGCGTGCCCAATTAACATTGACTCAGCCGATACCGGAAATTCCAACAGACGTCATTAAAGGGACAAAACTTAAAAGACTCTTTTTCTATATCCAACCTAAGAAGGGAAAGGAGAGATGGTCGAGTATGGTTCGCCGTGTTCTCTTTGGTCAAGGTAATGTTACATTCGATTTTTTAGATAAGATGGCGATTAAAGTCACTCCTATTCATCAAGACAAATTTGAGTCTTGGTATCCGTCATTTAACTATACAAGTTTAAAGAAAAGAGATTTTGCCCCTCTTCAAGTCCTTTTCGAAAATGAGCAACCATTTGATGAGCAGGAGAATATTTCTGAAGAGCAATCTCTAGTGATTTTAAAATACGATCAGCAACATAAAGAGCGTTATATTAAAAATGATACGAATGGAGTGATGTACATTGTTCATACGAAAAAACCTGCTGAGACGAAAAGGTATTTAAATAAGCACCCAAAGTTTAGAGGGTTTTTCAAACAGATTCAGATGCTAAATGAAACGCTGGTTGTCGAGTTAAGAAAAGACCCGGTTTTTGAAGAATCATTCAAAGTGATTATTTCTGAAGAGGCAGATTTATTAGAAGAGTTTAAAATTGATCTGATTGAGCAATGTACAGAAAATACCTGTCTTGATTTAAAAGTTCCAGATGTCGACCTTCTTCCTCTTATCACAAAAGGAAATGCTCTAAGAGTGGATGCTTATATTAATGCCAATAAGGCTCCCGATTCATTTCAACTTGAAGGATTTATGGAATTCGAAATGAAATTGCAGTTAAGTTTCTAATCAGCGGAAAGTCGTTTCGATGAGAATGCCAAATTTTTTCCCCTCCTCTTCGAGGATGGATTTCACTTCGGGGATGGTATAGATCATACCGATCATGCTGACTTTGGTGTTGATCATATCGATCTTGCAATTATTGGTACAAAGAAAATCTGCAGAATAGGCTTCAAAGTTTTTGATGGGGCTTTTATTATTAAATTCTGAGTAGAAACTAAAAAAATCCACAACTTTTTCTCTCAGTTTGGCCAAGAGTTGCTCTTGAGTCTCTTTTTGGAGATTATAGGTGAAGAGGGATGAGTTTTTGGACTTACCATTAAAGGCCAATTTTATGACCCCATTAGATTTTACTTTAAGCGTATTTTGAAAGCATACCGGACAATACATAAACTAATTATACCCTAGCTTGGGCCCACTGAAAGGAAAAAGAGTATGAACAATGAATACAGGGACATTCCCTCTTTCGACGGAACGCCACTCAAATGCCTGATTCGAGAAACTGGCAGCCAAAAGTGGCTTATTGTGACCCATGGGCTCGGGGAGCATCTTGGTAGGCATGAATTCTTTTTGAAGCTTTTTTCTCAGAATTTTAATATTGCGATCTATGACCTTCGAGGGCATGGACGCAGCGGAGGAAAGCGTGCATGGGTTAAAGACTTTGGAGATTTTGCAAAGGATTTAGAAGTTGTTATTCAATATTTGAAGAAGAATTTCAATCTCAGCGCCTACATGCTTTTTGGTCATTCCATGGGGGGATTGATTGTTTCGGATTTTATGCAGAATGTGGTTCACCCTGATTGCTATCCAGAGAAAGTTTTTTTGAGCTCTCCCGCGGTGGGAGCACCCGGACTCATGGGCCCAGCTTTTGCGATCGCTCCAAAAATGCTTCTTGAAACCTTAACCAAATTACCAACAATTCCTGTAGCAAAAGTTTTAGATTTAAGAAAACTTTCACATGATGGACGAGTCTATGAAAGTTATATTAAAGATGAGTTTTGCCAGTTAAAAATTCACACGAAACTTTATCTTGAAGTGACTAAAGCTTCTCGCGAGGTCTTTTCACGACCACTCCGCATAAATTGTCCCCTTTATTGCGCGATTGGTACGGAGGATGACTTGGTACATCCGGGGCTGATGATTCGTTATTTCACTGAAGTGGAAAAGAACGCTCAACTCAAGATCTTCGAGGGGGGCTACCATGAGCTCCACAATGAGATTGAAAAATTCAAAAAGCCTTATTTGAATTTCTTAAGACAGTCCCTCACGGGTCTCACTTTTGAATGATTCTAGTCTTTTGATTCTTTCGAATGCAGGTGGATGTGAGTGATAAAAAGTTGAATAGACCTTATCACTCACGACTGGACTGGCGTTTTGCTGATAAAGTTTAAGCAAGCCTTGAATGAGATAGATTGGATTTGTTTCCTTCGCCGCATAAGCGTCTGCCTCGAATTCTCTTTTTCTAGAGATCCATGATGAGAGGGGCGAAAACCAAAAAGTATAAAGGGGAATCGCCTGGGTAAAAAGTAAGATCAATATACCTGGCGAAGACTGACGGAAGAAATGACCATTAAAAAACCATGCCTCCGTTGAGAGCTTACCCATTAACCAAAAACTGATAAAAATTCCGATGATGGATAAAGCGAGGGATTTAGGAATATGCTTGAGTTTCATGTGGCCTAATTCATGTGCCAAAATCGCCAGAATCTCAGCATGCCCAAGTTGTTTTAAGAGAGTATCAAAAAAGACGACACGCTTGTTTTTTCCAAAGCCCGTGAAGTAAGCATTCCCATGAGAGCTTCGTCTAGAGGCATCCATCATAAAAATTTCTTTGGCGCTAAAACCGGCCTGTTCTACCAGCTTTTCAATTCCATTTTTTAATTCAACGCTTTCGAGTGGTGAAAATTTATTAAAAAGAGGGGCAATAAGTGTTGGATAAATCCAAAATAAAAAGAATTGAAAACCTATCATCAATAAAAAACTTACCACCCACCACCAAGTACCGAGAGAGTTATATAAGGCAATGACAGCATAGAGCAAAGGAATCCCTATCAGGGCCCCCAGGGTAAGTCCTTTGATTCTATCCAAGATAAAAAGTTGTGGGGTGGATTTATTAAATCCAAATTTCTCCTCTAGATAAAAGGTAGAGAACGCTGACCAGGGTAAATTTAAAAGGATCTGAATGAGACTGAAAGCACAGATGAACATAACATCGTGATGAATCCCCGACCAAGGTATGAGTGAGAAAAGTTTCTCTGCTCCTCTCATGGGAAACCAGTAAAGCATTAGGACCATATCAAAGACCAGGTGGGCAATGGAAAACTGCAGCTTCGAGGTCCCATAGGCGATGGCCTTTTGATGATCTTCAAGAGTAATGGTGTGCGCGAACTCAGGCGGTGGAGTGTGTTGATTTTCCTTAAAATTCTTGAGTTGACGACGATGGAGATAAATTTCAGTGAGGTGATCGATAATTATGAATGAAAGAAAGAGGACTTGCAGGTAATATGAGTAGAGGTTTGTCATAGATGATCCAGGTTAAAATTTTTTTTGCTCAAAATGATTTAAGAAATTTCAGCTATCTCCTTTGGGATGCATCCCAAGGGACTTGCTGGATTATCGATCCTTTTGATGAAAAGTCGATAGTTCATTATATCAAATCTCAAGGACTAAATTTAGTAGGAATATTCAATACCCATCAGCACTGGGACCACATTAAGGGAAACCAGGCCTTAAAAGACCAATTTAACTGCTCAGTAATGTCCCTCAGTGGGTCTTTGACTGAGATGGGGCACGGTCAGTCCATCCAGTTCATGAAAACCCCCGGGCACACTTCCGATCATTTAGCTTTTTTGTGGATAGATCGGAGTGAGGTGAAGGGACTTTACTCGGGGGATACGCTTTTTAATAGCGGTGTTGGTAATTGTAAAAATGGTGGCAACTTAGATGAGTTGTTTGAAACGACCTTGAAGCTCATGGCGTTACCTGATGAGACAGTTCTTTATCCCGGCCACGATTATATTTTAAGAAATTTACTTTTCGCCAAGTCTTGTGAGCCAGAAAATCCTGACATTGAAGAAGCCCTTCGATGGGTTAAGGGGGTTTCAACCGAGCAGGGAGTTGGTTGGACACTCGGCCAAGAGAAAAAAGTAAATCCATTCTTACGTCTGAATTCCATGGAAATTAGACAAAAGTTACTTTCGCAAGAAATGAAGCTTGATAGCTCTCTTGAAATAGAGAGAGAATTGTTTAAAAAAATACGCCGACTACGTGATGATTGGTGAAACTTATCAAAGGACCATATATGGCCAAAAAATTGGCAAAAAAAGCGTCGAAGAAAACAACAAAAAAAGTCACAAAAAAAGTGGCCAAGAAAGTCGCTAAAAAGGTGACAAAGAAAGTGACAAAAAAAGTGACCGCCAAAGTAAGTGCCACTACTGCTCTTAAAGTTGGTCAGCTAGCTCCAAATTTTTCTTTAAAAGATCAAAATGGATCCACTGTTTCTTTAAAAGATTTTAAAGGAAAAAAAGTGGTCGTGTATTTCTATCCTCGAGCGATGACTCCAGGATGCACGGTTCAGGCCTGTGGTATTAGAGATACTCAAGCAAGTTTAAAAGCTGAGAATATTGTAGTCTTAGGAATCAGTGCCGATGCTTCAAATAAATTAAAGCAGTTTGAGGAAAAGCAAAAACTTAATTTTACTCTTTTATCAGATCCTGATCATAAAGTTTGCGAAGCTTATGGATCATGGGGAATGAAAAAATTTATGGGTAGAGAATTTATGGGGATTCTTCGCCAAAGTTTTCTGATTGATGAGCAGGGGAAAATTGTTCAGGTCATGAGTAAAGTGGATACCAAGACTCATCATCAAGACATCTTGAAAGCCTTTAAGCATCAATAATTGTTTTTTCCTCTAAGATATCCAGGCGGATTTCCGCCTGGAGCCTTTGAATCAGCTCTTTCAATTGTTCTTTCCATTCAATCGGGCATCGGACCACGATGTCCCTATACTGCCCCTTTAACGATTCATCTACGGTTGAGTAGAAACACATGCCTTCATTGGACTCGAAGGTAAAATACACGAAATAGGCGTCATCCTTCGGCATGCGGAGGACACAATAAAAGAGTTCTTTAGTCTGTTGATAGGTGCGTAGCATAGTTTCCTTGACGAAAAAGGATTAGGAATTAAAATAAAAGAGAGGGAAAGTCAAAAAATTTAAGAAGTTATGTCACGGAGGACGCTTTGAAATCAGCCCTAGTTCCAATACTGGCCTTAATGGCCCTGAATTCTTGCTCCTGGTATCGCGATGTGGAGCGTTCGTTGGTCAATGACGAAAGCAAATCCAAAAAATCCCGTATGGTTTCACGTGAGCAGTATGACAATCTTCTAGTTAAATACGAAGAGCTTTCAAAAAAATATGAAGAGTTGAAAGAGGGAAAACCTAAAGATCAGCCTTCACTTCAAGATGAGATTCAGCAATCAACGACTGAAAATTTTTCTCAGGGAACCAGCAATGTTGAAACAGTTGACCCTTTCCAGAATCAAGTTGTTGTGGCGACTGAAGATGTTCCAACGGATCTTAATGGCCAATTAGCACTCTTCAAAAAAGGAATCTCTTTAAAGTCCTCAAATTCCGGTGAGGCGACAAAAATATTTCAACAGCTAGAGACTCAAGGTGCACCTGCAGTGAAGGTGAGAGCAAAATTCCAAATGGGTGAGATGCTCTATACAAAAGGGCAGTACGACCTCGCCCTTCAAGTTTTTGAAGATATCATCACCAAATTTTCTGAATCAGGTATGGTTCTTAGCGCTCTTAAGTATGCAGAGATATGCAGCGACAAACTTGGTATCCAAAACAAAAAAGATCAATACGCATCTATGTTGAATGATGTGTTTGAGGCGAAATAAGGACAGGTTCACAAGTGAAAAGAGAAGTAACATTTCTCCTGGCTTTAGCCCTTTTAGCGCAGACTTCTGCGTTGGCCTTTGCCCAAGCGGATAAGGTTGATGACAAAGATTTAGAAGCGATTGTTGAAGGTGATAAAGCGACAGAAGGGCCTAGCTCTGAAGTCACTGAAATGGAGAATTCTGAAAACTCATCTACCGCCTCAAGCAGCCCAGTCGATGTAGAAGCCGTTAAAGAGGAAATACCACCTGAAGAGTTAGAAAATCTTGAAGCTGGTCAATCAAAGTCAAATTCTGCAGCAGAAGCGAGTGGAGATGAGCTCGATGCTTTGAAGGCCGATTTAAAAGATTCAACGGCAGCTGATGAAAATGAGGAATTTAAACCAGCAACTTCTGATTCATCTCTTGAAACTGCAGAAGCAAAAGAAGCTGAAGAGGCTGCTAAGAAAGCTGCTGAAGCAAAAAAAGCTGAGGAAACAAAAGAAGTTGTTCAGGCGAACCAAAAAGAACCAGAAGTTTTTGATGTTGGCCGTGAAGAGCGCGAGCTCCTGTCGATGGCACAAAATATTCAAGGTCAAATCTCAGACTCTGAATGGAGTGAGGTGGCGACGGCAACAAAAGTGGACTCGTACACAGTTGTTAAGAATGACTGGCTTTTTAAAATTTCAAAGAAGCTTTTTGGCTCCGGGTTCTACTACCCGAAAATCTGGTCTTTGAACTCCTATATAACGAACCCCCATTTCATTGAACCTGGAATGATTCTTTCTTTTACAACAGGAAGTGGAGCGAATCCTCCTCAGGTTAAACTCGGAAGTTTTACAGAGACAGAGTTAAATGCTGTTCCAGGAACTATGGGAAATTTCAATCCTGAAGATTTGGCCAATTTCGGAGACGATGCAAAACCAAAGTGGCTGGATGATAAAAAAGATCTACAAAACCAAGGTGTGTATTTTCAATACGCTTCTGAAGAGACCATGGACGATCTTACAAAAATGGGTGAGCAGGCCCTCAATCGGGAATACGAAAGCTATCAGCCACCTCGTAATGATTTTGATGTGATTGTTCCAGGTAACTACGATAGTTCTGGGTTTGATAAGAATTCGCGCATTATTTATTCTTTTAAAGAAGGTTTTTTTCTAAGCACATTTGTTTCTACTAATATGGTGCAGGACTTTGGTGAGATCACAAACGGTCCAGATGAAAATATTTATTTTATTAATAATGATAAGGCCTATGTTAAATTCGATGAGTCGGTGAATGCACTTCCTGGTGATAAATTTTCAGTTTACTCCTCCAATGGAGTTGCCAAAAATGGCAATTCTGATCGCCAGGGTTATAAGTACGCCATTGTTGGCCAGATAAAGCTCATTCGTAAAATTAAAGATAAGTGGGAAGTTGAGTTTGTTGAAGTCGCGGGCACACCTCAAAGAGGTGACCGAGTCACGACTTACACTCCTAAGTTAGATAGAATCACAAAAAGTTACAATTCGCGTCTTATTGAAGCTGCTATTCTCGATACCTTTAATAAAGGTCAAATGGTGCTTGGCTTTGGAGATGTCGTTTATCTCGATCGTGGTCGTGCCGATGGCGTGGAGATGGGGAACGTCTTTGATGTCTATGGATTTAAAGACCGAGCGTTGAAGGAAAATATCACTGATCAGCCGACATATAAGATGGGAGAATTAACAGTTATTACTCTCACCGATAATTTCGCCACAGCACTGGTGACAAAGACGATTAGAGATTTTTATCCCGGTGATATTGCTTTGACGAAAACCAAAGAAGCTCATTTGCGTGAATTGCGGGCCTATGAAGCCGATCATCAAAGTAAAAAAGAGCTTATTGGCGGTAAGGCCCTTGAAGAGCTTGATGTTGAGTTGAACATGGAAAACCTCAATGATGATCTTTTAAAGCAAGCAGATAAGATTCAGTTAACTGAAGATGAGTTGGCAGAACTTGAGCGCCAAGAGCGTGAAAAATCAGTCATTAAGGATTCAGAAAAAGATCTTAAGTCTCTTGAGCGTCTGGAAAATGAAATTGAGCAAGCCGAGAAAATTCTCAACGATGCTAAGATTGATGAAGATAAGCTACTTGAGAATGAAAATCTTAACGACATAGAGAAAAAACAAGGCAACGTGGATCAGGAATCTCTAGATGAGATCGAAGAAAACCTCGGCAAGCGCTATGTGGATGAGGATCTTAACTCAAAA
>CANFNX010000131.1 GCA_947448495.1 Bacteriovoracaceae bacterium
CCACCCCTCACAATGGAAATGGTAAAGAAAATTATAAAAACAGAAAGAGTTAAAACTTTTGATGATCTCGTTCGAAGACGACTATCCCTGATAGAAAGCCCTGGTTCTCTAACAAACATCATGGGCCTAGACATCCAAACTGTACGCTCTCTATTTAAGAGCTAAAGAGAAAACATGCTTATACTAGGCACTGCCCTCATTATTGATAATCATGAAGAAATAAAAAATATTATTTGGGAAAATCTCTACCGTGATAACCCCGACAAATTTATCTTTCAGAACTCAACTGTCTCAGCTTCTCAAGTCGCCATGGATAAAAAGCGTGGAGTAAGTATTATTCTTATCTCCGCCCACCTCCCGAAACTCAACCTTGAAGATTTTGTTGCTAAACTTTTAGAAGACACTCTAGGCTCTATTCCTATTGTTCTTACTTACAAAAAAGAAATTGACTCAAAACTTAAGACCGGTTTGGTTGCCATGGGGATTGCAGGGGTGGAAGAAGTTCCACGAACTCCTCAGGCGGTCAATTCTCTACTCAAAAGATATCTGCAAGACATGCAGAAATTTAATAATGTGCAAGCATCCTCAGAATCAAAAGACAAAGATCTTTCTTTGAGTGATGAGCATATGATGCCTGTTGCACTGAAAGACTTTATTTTTACTCCCAAATCTTTTTTTAATGTTTTTATAAAACTCGCAAAAGACAAATATATAAAAATCCTGAATGCGGGTGACCCTATCAATCAAGATTTTATTGACAAGTACCAGGCAAAAAAAATTGAGCAGCTCTATTTAAAGGCTGAAGAACATTCCAAATTCATCAAAATGACTCATGCTTACGCTCAATCAGCCATTACAAATCAAAATAAATCTCAAGATGAAAAGATTGGTGCCATATCAGCTCAAATTGAATCTATTACCCAGAATATGACTCAATTGGGTGTGAGTCAGGAAAATATAGCGATCGCCAAAGGATGTGTCGAGAACACTCGAAATCTCATCAATCAGTTGATGATGGAGAATAAAAAGAAAGATTCTTATGATCTCATAAAAAAAATTATGGAACATGATCATTCCACATCGGTTTCTATGTTATCGGGTCTTTTTGCTCGCAATCAAGATATTCGCTCACCCAAAACAGTTCAATTTATTGGACTAGCAGCTTTGCTCCATGATGTTGGCCTTGGCACAACCATAAGAGAATCAAAAAGAGACTCTTTCACACCTGAAGAAAACCTTAAATACATGAAGCATGCAACACTAGGTGCAGATTATATCAGGAAGACAGGGCTTTTTGATGAAGTTGTTTCCCAGATCATTGAATATCACCACGAACAAGAAGATCCAAACTCTACTAAAAAAAGATCTGCGGGGCTTAGTATTGCATCCGAAATTGTGAGTCTTAGTGATAGTATTACAACAAACATACTGGAAAATGAAAATCCGAAGAAGGCCCTTACACAGTTTAGAATAAGTAAATTAAAAAACTATTCCATAGCTATGCAAAAAGCGTTCGATGAAATATTCCCGGATTCTGATCGTATTCAAAATCGGTAAGAAACTGCGAACATAAGACGAGGACCTCCCACTTTTTTGTTGTGAGTATTACTTAGATCATCCTGTTGATACTTTTCAGATCTCATATAATAGTCCACTAAAAATCGTGCTCCATAGCCTTTGTAGGTAAAGAACTTATAACCACCACCAATAGAAAATCCATTGGTGCTACCAGAAGCACTTAGATCTTTGGTTCCCAGATTACTCCCAGATGTATACGTTGAGTGAGCAGTTCCAAGATTGTAAGAAGTGTGGAGATAGGGAATAAATTCGTTGGCAGTAGACGGAAGTTTCGTAGGATGCCAATTTACACCAAGACCAAATTCATTTAAATCATTTGTAATGCCTGCTCCATTATACGCCTGACTATCCTGCTTCATAATAGAAGCTTCACCAATAAGCGAAAAATGCGAATACCACTCACGCTCTCGTAAGGGGTAATACTCCAATCCTAAACCAATATGATGGAAGGATTGGGAGTTATTAAAGGACTGATCCCCTATATTTGTCTTAGAATTGGCCGTCATTCCAGAAATGTTTAAGAATCCGTAGACCTCGAGATTTTTTTCAACAATAGATGAAGGAATGCTTTCCGTTTCTAAAGCTTTGAGTTCTGCCTGATTTAATTTTTCCTCAGGGTTAGTCAGATCCTGGGCGCCATCGGCCAGAGGAATTCCTAGATTCGTAACGTCTCCGGTAGCGGCCGTAACAGGCGTATCCTCTTGAACAAGTGCCTGAGATTCATCTTTGGTGATCTTAACAGGTGGGGTGATTTTTATCGACATGACCGAATCATTGACAATGAAGTCGGCATTGACGAGCCGATAAACGGACCAAACGGAACGAGTCGGAGCAACTTTAACACAGACTGCTCGGGCCACGATACCGGCCGTGACAATCATTTTAGCATGATCACCTTCGACTAAACCATCTTCAGTCCCTCTATTGAGCATGACAGTCTTTTTAGACTCAGAAGTTTTTAAGATCCTCACAGTTAATTTTTCATCTACCTCAAGGGCCATAGCGAAAGTTGGAAACAATAAAAAGAAAAATGTTAAAAACTTCATATCATCCTTTAAAATGCGTAAACCAAACCAAGACTAAATTTTGCTTCAACTAAGTTCGTAGTCACAGGCAAAATGGAACCAAACTTACTTACTTGAGACCTCTCTAGTTTGAGAGTCTCAAAATTCATTAAAAATCTTAACCCAAAATTATTTTTTAATAAATACTTCATCCCAGCTCTAATCCCGGGGAAAGAAAGCAAAGTATAGCTCGCTTTTTCAGAATTAGCAGGCACGTACGCATTCCCATAACCTGAACGAAAATAGGTCCCAATTAAGAGATTGGGGACACCATTTGTGTAAGGAGCGAAAAATGGATACCAATTTGCACCAACCGTCGCCGAAACTTCTTCAAACTCAGCATTTTTGGTACTCGCCTCAAAAGCAGTGTGACTTGCCCTCAATGATGCATTAAGCGTGACTCTTTCAAGTGTTTTATGTCCCAAAAGAGGAATTGCCTCAATGTCTAACTCGGTCGAATATCGGTTATCCCTGAGGTGTGATGAATCTTTAGTTGTCTGAGCGTTGGAGAGAAAAAGCCCATAATCAAAAGCAGCAGCAAATCTGGTCGGCTTAACCTGTACCCATTCCCTTCGATCTTTCTCCTGTAGTATGGAAACCTCATCTAAGAGAATTCGAAGTTCTTCGTCCGAATAATTTTCAGACCAACTCTCACCTCTTTCTAAAATGGAGCGATAGAGCTTTGCATCGGCAATGCTCTTCTGAGATTCTCGGCGAAGGAAGCGACTATATTCAGAATCGACGGCACCATTGGCATTTAATTCGTTAGCGAAATCTGATTTTTTTTGTTTTTGATAAAAATCATTATAATTAAAATCAGGATCGTTCACTCTTTTGACATACTCAACAACGAGCTTCTCAAAAGTCTCCATACGTTGTTTTTTTTGCCATTCAACCTTATGCTCACTCTTGTAAAGTGAAGAGCGATAGCGTGTGTCTTTGTTTTTTTTCCAAACCTCTAGATCGATTAGGTCAGCGTCAAGACCAGACTGATAATTCTGCTCATGAACAACAGCACCCGTTTCATAATTATGCTGAAGTTTACTTAGCCGATCTTTATCATCATTGAGAAATTGCTTTGTTTGAGATTTGACCAGTTCTTTTTGGTTCACGACTGTAATTCTCCCAAGACGAGGAGATCTTCTCCCTTTGAGCATATAGGACTCAGTGAGGACATTATACTGATCTCCCTTAATCAAAAGATCCTGGTCATAAACTTGATAAAGAATCCAAACCGAAGAGTTTGAGTAAAGCTTAATATTTTTTGCTTTGGCGACTGGTATGAGGCGAAGATCTTTCATGTCGTAGTCTCTGATTTGTTTAAGGACTACGGCATAATCACCTTGAGCAACACCATCAAATGATCCCATATTGAAAACAACTGTTTGACCACTCGTAGATTGATTGAGAAGACGAGCCTCCGTTAAGGCCTGAACCTTGGAGGCAATGACTAAGAGCATTAAGACAATAGGCACTAACTTTAACATCAGCTCTTTCTTCCTTGAGAAAACATCTCGTCTATAAATTATTGTGACACCCAATTAACGGTATGAAAATACTCATTTTTCTCCCAACGTCATAAATTTTGCTGAACTTTAAGTCCTTGATAAAGCATTGCAAAAACTTTATAAAGAATCATTCTCGGTAAAAAGGAAAATAGCCATGGGTTTTAGATCAAAAAGAAAGCGCGAAAAAGTCACTTACAATTATCAATGCTCCCTCACAGGTGAAGAGTTTGTTTTGACTGAAAAAGCTGCAAATCCAAAAGAACTTCTGTCTGTAAAAGCATTTTATGACATGAATCCGGATCTTGATGATCGTCCGGCGATTGTGAAGAAGAAACTTGGCTTACCCACTACTCCTGAAATTAAGCAATAACAGAGGTCTCAGATGGAAAGACGAAAAGTCATTATCATCGGAACTGGCCCTGCAGGTTTAACAGCTGCCATTTACACTGCAAGAGCCGATTTAAAACCACTTGTCCTCGAAGGTCACGAACCTGGCGGCCAGCTGACGCTGACGACTGAAGTTGAAAATTTTCCTGGCTTTGAGCATGGAGTGATGGGCCCAGAGCTCATGGCAAACATGAAGAAACAGGCTACTCGCTTCAGTGCTGAATTCAAGTCTGTCATGTGTACGGAGGTCGATTTTTCAAAACGTCCGTTTAAAGTCACTGACTCTTCAGGCACTTCATATGAAGCAGACACCGTTATCATTTCGACTGGTGCATCTGCTAAATGGCTAGGTTTGCCCAATGAAAAAGAACTCACAGGTCGTGGAGTTTCAACATGTGCAACCTGTGATGGTTTTTTCTATCGAGATAAAATCGTCCATGTTGTAGGTGGTGGTGATACGGCCATGGAAGATGCGACCTTTATCACGAAGTTTGCCAAGAAAGTTTACATCGTCCATCGAAAAGACACACTCCGTGCTTCTAAGCCAATGCAAGAGCGTGCCTTTAAAAATCCTAAAATTGAATTCCTATGGGATTCTGCTGTCACAGAAATTCAAAGCAATGCATCTGGGGTTTGTGGAATTACGGTTGAGAATTTAAAAACTGGCGAGAAACAACAGCGCGAAACAGATGGTCTTTTCTATGCTATCGGCCATCAACCCAATACCGGTTTTTTAAAAGACCAAATAACACTTGATGAACATGGTTTTATCAAAACTCATAACGGACCAGAAACAAATATACCTGGTGTCTTTGCTTGTGGTGACGTACAGGATTCATATTACCGCCAGGCGATTACCGCCGCCGGTTCAGGCTGCCAAGCCGCTATCAAGGCCGAAAGATTCCTCGAGGGTCACTAAGCCTTGACCTTATTTTTTCAAAATTTGAAACTTCGATTGACTCAATTCTACCAGCGCCATGAGGTGCTGGTAGCAATTGGATTTTTTGTCGCTGGTTTTCTGTTTGATCTTATGACTTTGGGTCGTATTGATGATCCGATAACCTTATTTCAGCAGGCCTTTTATCTCATCGTTCTTGGAACACTCTTAATTTTTGAAATACGAGTGAAAGTCGGGAGCTTCTCGCTTTCTGAAAAGAACTGGCAACTTTGGAAGTATCACGATCTCATCGTGCATTTCTTTTTTGGGTCACTCTTATCCATCTACACCATTTTCTACTACACATCCGCCTCGGCACTGACTTCTTTTCTCTTTATCTTTTTACTTGCAGGCCTGATGCTTGCAAACGAAATCCCCCATTTCCAAAGACTGGGTCTTCCAGCGAGAGTTATTTTATTCTCCATTTGTGTTCTTTCTTTTTTCTCTTTTTTTTATCCAATCATCATCGGACATCTCGGTGCCATCCCCTTTTGGTTAGGGACCCTCACATCAGCTGGGGTGTTAGGTCTTATCTGGAGACTCAACTTTAAGGGTTCAGAATCTATTATTTTTTTGAAAAAAAATGTTCTGATACCAGGAATTGTAGTTCATATCTTTTTTGTCGTTGCCTATTACACCTCATTTATCCCCCCTGTTCCAATGGCCCTTAAACGAATTGGCGTCTATTATAATGTAGAAAAAAAAGACGGAACATATATCGGTTCACACTTAAAACCATTCTGGAAATTGTTAAGTATAGGGGCGCAAGATTTCAAAACCCGAGACGGAGATAAAATTTACATTCTGATGTCCATTTTTTCTCCTGCTCGCTTCAACGATCAAATTTATCTTAAATGGTATTTTGATGATCCAGAAAAGGGTTGGACACTTCAAGATACAATTCCATTGGCGATCCTGGGGGGACGCGCTGAAGGATATCGTGGTTTTGGCACAAAAGAACGTTTTCAATTTGGAGACTGGAGAGTTGTAGTTGAAACATCTGACAGACGTGAAATAGGCAGAATTAATTTCTCAGTCGAAGCAGACCATACAACCGACGTAAGAGAATTTAAAAAAGAAATCTTCTAAAGCTTAATAAAAACTTCATCATCTCCATTAATCTTTTTAACTTCGTAAGACTGAACAGAGCTACTATAGAAATCAGTTTTCGAAGAATAACAATCCTTAAGATCATTCAATTTAAGTTTAAACTTTTCTGTTCCACTTAAACGAAAAAAATGCAAAATAGATATTTCAATAGTTCCCCCGGTGCGATTAACCGAAACATTCACATCACGATCACATTCATTAAAAATCGTTTTGTCGTTTACCAAAATTTCGAGATTAGCAGGGAAATCTTTATTGGATTTTGAAATATTCCATTTCATATCACACCCCTCCCCAGCACTTTGGCAACGTAGAGGATCAATCATAATATCGGGAACAGAATCAACCTGAGGACCTTGTGGGTTACAAGCAACGGATAAAGCGAATATTGAGGTAAGTACTAATAAATACATAAAATTCACAAGACCCCCAAAGAACCTAAGTTATTTAATATACATAAAGACTTTCAATTCCATCTCAAACTGACAAGAATTTTTTTCAGGAAGAATCCGAGCAAAAATGACCACTAAGAAATAGTTTTGACACTTAACCTCTAAATCTGAAAAGATAATTACATCAAGTCTTGGCCAAAGGATTGTCCGAGAGGCGATTAAGTTAATTTGCTAGAAACCAAGGAAGGTGACATGCAGACGACTCTTTTCAACTACACGACTCTCTCAACTCGATTAGAAAAATCAACTCGCACCTTATTTGTGACTTTGAATCGTCCAGACTGGAATAACTCTTTTCGACTTGAGATGCTTTTTGAAATGGAGTCCCTACTTGCTTGGTGTACGTCGAGAGTTGAAATTAACACGATATTAATTGATTCATGCACATCACATTTCTCTACAGGGCTTGAACTTGAAAAATTGGCCACCCTAAGTGCATCTCACCTCGATAAATTAAATACGAAGTTACAAAAAATTATTTTCTCGATGATGCAACTTCCACAAACGGTCATCGTTGATTTAGGGTCAGGCTCAGAAACACTAGCCACCGAATTTGCTTTGGGTGCAGACATTCGAATTGCGGCTTCAAAAACACAAATCAGCTTCAATCATTGTCGATACGGTCTTGTTCCGGCAGCTGGTGGTATGAGCATGCTTTCAACACTTGTTTCTCCTGCATTTGCCAGAAGCTGGATTCTCTCCGGTCAAAATATAGATGAGAAAGCGCTTATTCAATCTGGTTTTTTAACCGATCTTTATGTTGAGAATGAACGTGATGATAAGATTAGTCATATTCTGAATAACGTTTCAAAATTAGCTCCTGTACAAAGAATTCAGGCAAAGCTTGGATTATTTGAGTCCCTACGCACGCAATTTGAAAACGGCATTATCATGGATAGAAAGATAGCCAAGGCTTCCATGGTTACTGAAGATTGGAAATCTAAAAAACCAGAAAATGAG
>CANFNX010000132.1 GCA_947448495.1 Bacteriovoracaceae bacterium
GCAGTCCGTGGATTTGATGACTTTGCTGGTTGAGTTTGTCCCAAAAATGACCACGTGGTGCGGGAGGTGAATCTCGCACGCTAAAGCTGAAAAAGAAAAAAAGAAAAATAAAAAGCTGAAGTTTTTCATGTTTTATCTAATATTGTTAACTGTTTGTAACATTTGATCAGCGACACCCATGACTTTGGAATTCATTTCATAGGCACGTTGAGCTTTAATCAGATCAGTCATTTCGTTCATTACGTTTACATTTGATGCTTCAATAGCTCCTTGCATGAGGATCCCTGATCCATTTTCGCCTGGGATATTTTGAATCGCTTGTCCACTACCTGAAGTTGCTGCCATAAGATTTCCGCCATCAGAGCGTAGGCCAGTAGGGTTCACAAAAGTAAAAATTGGAATTTGACCAAGATTAATAGGTTCAACAGCATCTCGGGTAAACGCTTCAACTGTACCGCTTTCGGAAATTGAAATTTTGAGAATATTTGGAGGCACGACCACACCTGGGAATACTCTGTGGCCAGCTCGAGTGACAAGATTCCCTTGAGCATCCACGTTAAAGCTCCCGTCACGTGTATATTTTAATTCCCCATTAGGACTAATAATACCCATGAAACCTTCGCCGTTAACCATTAGGTCATAGGGGTTGTTGGTCATTTGAGGCGAACCTTGAGAATGAATTTTGCGATTTGCAGAAACCTTGGCTCCAGAGCCCACTTGTAGACCAACATTGTACTCAGAATTGGCCGAAGATTTTGCTCCAGCCTCTTGAACTGTTTCATAAAGGAGATCATCGAATTCCGTTCGTGCTTTTTTAAAGCCCGTTGTATTCACGTTCGCAATATTGTTTGAAATGGTGTTCACGTTTGATTCCTGAGCGGCCATTCCTGTTGCTGACGTGTGGAGTGCTCTAATCATCGTTGCTCCTTAATTAAAATTTACCAATATCATTAGCCGCTTTACCAGAAATGCTGTCATACGCATTGATCGCCTTTTGAATAGATTCAAAATGGCGATGGGCCTTGATGAGTTCCGACATCTCTTCGATGGCGTTGACATTTGATCCCTCTAAAAAGCCCTGGTTAACGGTTGTTTTTATATCTGTTCGTATAATATTTGCTTCATCTGGCGTGATAAAAAGGGAGTTACCCTCTTTTTTTAGTGCGTGCTTATCGAGAAATTCAACAATCGATAGTTTTCCAACGGCACCATCTTTTGTTAATACATCACCCTCAAGTGAGATTGTTAATGTTGTATTTGTGGGAACTTTTACGACTCGTTCTTCCGGTTTAGGAACAGAGTTTGCCGAAGCAGGTTCTCGCAACGACTCAGCAGTAACATTAAGCCCGCTTAAAACTTTAAAACCTTGATCAGTGACAAGCTCACCATCTTTATTCAGGGATAAGTTTCCTTTTCTGGTAAACCTTACTCCTGTAGGTGTTAGAACTTCAAGAAAGCCATCACCTTTAAGCGCGATATCTAAAGGATTGTTGGTTGGAATAAATTGGCCTTGTTCATGAATGGTATAGCTACCATCCACAGCAACAAGCGCATTTTCTGCACCTTGTGTGTGATAAAAATCTGCAGGTGAAAATTCTTTGCGAGGAATATGGATATCATCTACACCTTGAGTAAGAGCGGTGAGATGTTCCTTAAAGACTAACTGATCTTTTTTAAATCCAACAGTATTAGCGTTCGCAACATTGTTAGCGATTGTCTCCACTTTGCGTTGTTGCGCCACTTGGCCAGATAATGGCACCCAAATATTTTTCAATCGAACCCCTTCATCCTGATGGAGTGGGAGAAAAATGCCCCCATAGGTAAATTTTAGCAATGCAACCGCCAGAAACCTAGCATGGGCAATTTCCGCCTATCTAACTTAAGTGCTTGATAACTTGTCGAACGGAGGTTGATTATGCGACACTTGGGATGTCAAAACGACAACGGAGATTCACCATGACCGGCAAAACTGACAAAGATTTCGAAACATCGCTTAAAAAACTCGAGCAAATTGTCCGAGATCTTGAGTCGGGTGATATGGGCCTTAATGAGAGTCTGGGTCGTTTTGAAGAAGGCATCACTCTGTATAAAAAGTGTCGTCAAACTCTTGAGGGTGCTGAGAAAAAAATTAAAATCCTGAGTGATAGTCTCAAAGAAATCGATTACCAAGAGTAATTCTTTCATTCTCTCCAAAAAGCTTTAAAATAACATTCGTAGCCGTTCTAACTAAGGAATGTTTTTGAAACGTTTAATTAAAACACTTGCTGTTCTCGCAGTGATGGGAATTCTTGGAATTGCCGGACTCTTAGGTCTGTTTTTCTATATCTCTCATGACCTCCCTCAAATTAATTCACTTAAAGATTATAATCCACCCATGAATTCGAGAATCTTATCTCGCGATAATGAAATCTTGCTGGAAATTGGAACTGAAACTCGAGAGGTTGTTCCTTTTGATAAAATACCTAAGAAAGTTGTAGATGCTTTCCTCGCAGCCGAAGATGACAATTTTTATAATCATGAAGGCATTGATTATTACGGAATTATTCGCGCGTTTATTGTGAACTTAAAGGAAGGTAGACTGGTTCAGGGTGGTTCAACCATCACTCAACAGGTCGCAAAATCCTTCCTTCTTAGCAAAGAAAGAACCATTTCTCGAAAAGTAAAAGACCTCTTACTCGCCAGAAAAATCGAAGAGAAGTTTAGCAAGCAGGAGATCCTTTTCCTCTATTTGAATCAAGTTTATCTAGGTGGAGGATATTATGGTGTGAAGGCAGCCTTTAAAGGTTACTTTGATAAAAATTTGGAAAACGCTACTCCGGCCGAGTGTGCCCTTGTGGCAGGGTTACTGGTAGCACCTGGGAAATATTCACCATACGTAAATCCCCAATACGCAAAAGTACGTCAGAATTACGTTTTAAAGCGTATGTATGAAACAAAAAAAATAACTCAAGAGGAGTATCAAGCCGCAATTAAAGAAGACATAAAAATGCGGATTAGAGTAGCGAACGAAATTAAAGGCGGGCATTTTACAGATTGGATTAGGCAAGAAGTGATGAAATCAGTCGGGACTGATGAATTCTTAACCAATGGGTTTACAGTAGTCACCACACTCGATCTAGGTTTACAGAAAAAAGCTGAAAAAGCGGTCAATGAACGAGTAAAGGAACTTGATAAAAGACAAGGTTTCAAGGGGCCAGTTAGAAATCTCAATTCAGATCAGGAGATCACTCAATTTATAACAGAACAAAGAAAGAAGATCTTAAAAGAGCAATCCTCTTACTTCATGTTCTCAACGGATGGAAAAAATATCTACGAATATCATGAAGATGAAAATGCACTTTCTAAAAATCTTTCTTATTTTGAAGACGAAAAATCGAAGTTAAACGAGCGTTTTAAAGGAGTTGTCGAGATCGGTAATCCCCAAAATGACCCTTTCGTGAGTTTCCTTCAGATTAATAGTAGTTACCCGGCCGTTGTCCTAAGTGTCGATGATGCTAAACGAACTGTTCTGGCCGAGATTGCAGGTAGCCGCGTGATAATTCCTGAAGGCGGTTTTGAGTGGGCCCATGAACGAAAATTTAGTGAAAATCCCATTTATTTTCCGATTCCCAAAACGCCCTCGAAAATACTTAAGCGAGGTGACGTAATACTTGTTTCTATTCAAAAGAAATTAGTTCCTTCTGATCAATTGATTCATGCCGATTTTTTTAAAAAATATAAAGATCCTGCTCTTAAAACTCTTCTCAATAAACAGAAGTTTTTTGAAGGTGCCTTGGATCAGGAGCCAGAAGTTGAAGGTGCTCTCATTGCCTTAAATTCGAATAATGGAGAAATTGTGACGATGGTGGGGGGAGTGGATTTTAAAAAATCACAATTCAATCGTGCCATTCAATCATCCCGTCAGCCAGGATCTTCATTTAAACCTTTTATTTATGCTGCCAGCTTAGAAAATGGGTACAACCCTTCCAGCATTTTAATGGATACTCCTCAGGCGCTAGGAGGAGTTGATGACTCCTTAAGTTGGAAGCCTCGCAATTATGATGGTGATTTCAAAGGGCCTATGACTTTTCGAAATGCTCTTGAAGTTAGCCGTAATATTCCCACAGTCAGATTGGTTCAGGATTTAGGAGTTGAAAAGATTCATCAGTTTGTGAATCGCATTCATATGCAGACAGAATTACCAAAGGATATGAGTCTTTCTCTTGGTTCATTTGGTATTAGCTTAGCTGAATTAACAAAGGCGTATGCTATTTTTCCAAATGGTGGTCGAGCCATTCGTCTTCATCACATTACATCGATCAAAGATAGGTATGGAAAATCTTATACTATTCCAGCAGCGGATCAGGCATGGCCAATGCAGAATTTGGAAGCTGCCCCTAAAGATGAAGCCGTGAATGAAAGTCAGGGGATGAAAAGCAATGGAAATCCTTTTCAAATCAATTTAAATCCCACGCAGGTTTTAGACACGCGCATCGCCTATATCATGACGAATCTGTTGAGAGGGGTTACAACTTTCGGAACGGCCTCTGCGGCGGGAAAGGCCCTTGGTTCTAATATTGGGGGCAAAACAGGAACAACAAATAACTATGTTGATGCACTCTTTGTTGGGTTTTCCGCAAATTTAGTGGTGGGTGCGTGGTCTGGCTTTGATGACAACCGCCCCTTAGGCTATGGAGAAACTGGAGGGAAATCCGCACTTCCTATATGGATTGATTACATGGGTGCAGCTTCTTCTAAATTTGGCTTCGCTGATTTCAAAGTGCCTGAAGGAATCGTGACTATGATGGTTAATAAGGAGACGGGCAAACCTTTGGCGCCAGGCGCTTCAGATGGATTTTTAGAGTCGTTTGTTGAGGGATTTGATCCAAATTCTTCTCCTCAGGTATTTGACAAGCCAGGAGCTGCTACAGGGGCCGGTGCCCCGCCAACGATGGATGACGACGATTATTTTATCAACCAGTAAGGAAATCTAGAGAGAATGCCGATAGGCCTCATATGGAGGCTTGAATGGATTCTCTCTCCCAAAAACAGCATCGTATTTTTATCATCCTATTTGGGACGATTTTTTTTATTCATGCGCTCCTCATGATCACAAAGATCCGTGATCATTTTTCAAAGACAACTTATAGCTCTCCAGCTAAATCCATCAAATTAAAACTCGTGCAGGAAGCGATAAAAGAAACGCTCTTGAGTCAGAAAAGACAAATTGTTCAATCAGAAGAATCTGAATCGAATGAAAAAAAGAAAGATGCCTTTTTGAGTGATAAGGATCGCTCTTTTGATCGTGAAACAGTGGCCAAAAATATTGATCGTTTCAACAAAGCTGCTCAAGGAAATGCGGATTTTACTCAAAAGTCCGCTCAGAAGCAGTCTACTTCCAAAGATAAGTCTCCTTTCAAAGATATCAAATTGTCTGATCTAGGGATGGCAGCCGGTGATCCTGTTTTTCATAAAACAGCCCGAACTCCTACGAGTGAATCAACTAAGGGGATGAAAAATGGCGATCCTCTGGCCAATGGTCTTTCAGCGACAAATGATTATGTTGAGCATGTGGCCTTAGGCGACTTCACCCACCTCAATACGACAGAATATAAGTTTTATGGTTTTTTTCATCGAATTCGCGAAAAGCTAGAGCAATTTTGGGGCCGCAGTATTCAAGAAAAAGCACAGGCGATTTTTCGCTCTGGTCGACGACTTCCTGCGAGTGAAAATTTAATAACGAACTTACAGGTAACTTTAAATGAGCGCGGTGAAATTGTAGCTGTCAAAATTGTTGGGGCTTCAGGCGTAAAAGAGCTAGATGATGCCGCAATTGAATCCTTTAATGAAGCTGGACCGTTTCCAAATCCACCCAGAGAATTACTCGTTGATGGTAAGGCAACTATAGATTGGGGCTTTGTCGTTAAGTCTTAGTGCTGGGGATTGCGAAGCATTGTTTTTAAACGGTCAATACCTTCCATGACAACATAATCAGACCAAATAGAATCAAGTTCACGGATCGCCTCTACAACTTGTAGAGCAGCTTGATCACGAGACATCTTTTGAGTTTCCGCATACTGAGAAATAGTTTTGTTGAGAATTTCAATCACCGGTGAATTACAAACTTGATTAAGTCTTTCTTCAAAGGATTGGTTTAATTTCTTTTCTTTGCTTTTGATAATGGCAGTATTTAAAAGCTGAATTGATTCCATTAAAAAAATTCCTTCAAATGTCTGTGGCAATTGGAGATGCAGTATCTATAAACTCGAGTATTTCGTAAAGAATGATTTAATTTTTATGGAATTTTTTTACGATCTTTTTTTTGCGTGGGCTAATTTGCAGGAAGGCCAAATAAAATTTTGAATTTTACTTTAATGCCTTCCTGCATTTCATTTAGTGAGAAGAATTACAAAAGTCTTGATATTGCTCTGCCGTCATAAGATTGTTGATTTCAGAGCTGTCTTTGATCTTGACTTTGATTAACCAAGATCCGTATGCGTCTTGATTAATTTTTTCTGGTGAGCCTTCAACATCATTGTTTTTTGCAACAACTTCACCCGTAACTGGTGAATATAAATCACTTACGGATTTAATGGATTCTACTACGCCAAATGTTGAACCTGTTTTAAGATCTGAGCCAACTTCCGGTACTTCAACGAAGACAATGTCTCCTAAAGCAGATTGAGCAAAGTCGGTAATTCCAACAGTTACGGTATTTTCCTCAACAAGGGCCCACTCATGTTCTTTTGTGTATCTCAAATTTGCAGGAATGTTTGTGCTCATTATTTATGTCCTCCGGTTACAAACGGTTTTTTAGTTAATTGCGCTGGGTAAAATTTATTGCGGATATCAATTGAAAATACTTCATCAAGTGGAACTTTATCAATTTCAATACGGGCAAGACAAATACCTTTGTTCGTTACAACTGACATTGTTCCACTTGTTACAGTCCCAATAATTTCATTTTTACCATTGCTGACAGGATAGCCCTCACGAGGGATCCCTTTATCTAATGTTAATTTAACTAATTTGTATTTAGATGGCTTTGAAGCCAGCGAGTCCTTGCCAATAAACTTTGTTTTATTTGGTTTAATGGTCCAGCCGAGGCCAGCATCGTAGGGGTTTACCTCGTCGTTAAGTTCATGGCCATAAAGCGGATAGCAAACCTCTAGTCGTAAAACGTCACGTGCCGCAAGGCCACAAGGGGTGACACCAGCTGCGATTAGTTTGTGCCATAATTGCTTGATGGTCGAGTGATTGGCAAAAATCTCAAACCCATCCTCACCTGTATAACCAGTTCGGGCCAGAATCACTGGATGCTCACCCATACGTGTCTCAAAGACAGAGTAGTATTCCAAGTCTGGTAATTCATTAAGTAAGGGCTTGAGGGTTTCAAAAGCTTTAGGTCCTTGAAGGGCCAAAAGAGAGAAGACATTTGAGAGATTAGTAAAACTACACTCAAACCCAGAGTGCTTGGATTTCATCCAATTATAATCCTTATCAATATTTGAAGCATTCACACAGATCATCACTCGACCAGGAGCAAGCTTATAAACGATAAGATCATCAACCACTGTTCCGTCTTCACGGCAGAGAGGTGAGTAAATGGCTTTTCCGTTTGGAGCATTAAGGATGTCATTGGTGACAAGATAGTCAGCAAAAGCTTCAGCATCTTTACCTTCAATGAAAAATTCACCCATGTGCGAAACATCAAAAACCCCAACATTGTTTCTCACCGCCAGCACTTCATCTTTTACAGACGTATACTGAACAGGCATCTCCCACCCAGCAAAGGGAACAATCTTAGCACTGAGTTTAACGTGCTCATCATAGAGAGATGTTCTTAGTAATTGAGACATGGTTATCCTTTTAATTGATTTTCAGTCGCAGTAATTAAATTTTCAATCAGAGTCACC
>CANFNX010000133.1 GCA_947448495.1 Bacteriovoracaceae bacterium
ATCCCCATGTCACCACTTTTACGTGGGCCGTACTTAGTATCTCGGTTCACTTGACTCGGTTGAGAAGAATCCACATTAATGAGAGCATTAATCCCAACAAGAAAATCTTTGTAATTTGAAGAGTCCGCCGCAGACTCATGAGAAAGACTCAAAATTGAAAGAGATTTCATAAACCCGAGCGCCGAAGAATTAATCGCTGGGATGTCGGTAGATAAAAAATGAACTTCATCGAATCCAGCTCGGCATGCATAAGCTGAAGCAAGAACTTCCAGGTAGACAGGATTCGAAGTATCACGTCCGGCACTCTCCAAAACGCTTATCGCTGAGGAACATTTAGAATCTGATAAATAAGTTAAGGCGATATCAATCGCTTCATCCGATTGCTCGGTTTTGGTTTTGGCACAACTGATACAAAAGATGAATAAGGCAATGGTTAGAATTGAGCGCAATGGATTTTCCCCCACGCCCCTATTTTACTCTAGGAGCGGAGTGAAAATGAGAGAGGGATAAATATGCCTGCCCAAGGGAATTAAGTTCGGTTCAAGTACCTGACAATTTTAGATAAAGCCTCAAGAAAAGGGACTTCTTCAATCACAAGGGCAATTCTTGCCGAGTTGGGTACGCCAAAATCAGTTCCGGGCACAACGGTGATCCCTTCCTGATTGAGCAGCTCATCTGCGATGGTGAAAGAATGATCCTGTCGATCATTGTCAAAGCGAGCAAACATCGGGGTCCGAGAAAAATCGATCATAAAATAAAAAGCAGATGTTGATTGGTACCAACAATGACCCAAATTGGCTTCGCGAAATTTTTCTCGTAAAGCCGCTGCATTTTGCCTCACATGGTATTTCACTGGAGTCAGAAAATTTTCAATTAGTGAAAAGTCAAAATCAGCGAGAGCTCTTTGAACCAAACTATTTGGACCAGAAGTTGTCTGTCCCTGAATTTTCCCCATCGCGGAGATGAGATTTTGTGGTCCAATCGCATACCCAAGTCTAAGACCCGTAGATGCCAGCGTTTTTGAAATCGCTTGAATAATCACCGTCCTCGTTAGAAGAGTGTGATCATATTGATAAAAATAACTAGGCTTTGGATCGAAGTAGCAAATTTCAGAATAAACTTCATCGCTAATCACAATAAGATCTGGGTTCTCCAATAAGAAAGCTGCAAAATCTTTCATCCACGATTCAGAATAATGAATGCCTGCCGGGTTATTAGGGCTATTAACAATAATCGCCTTCGTCTTTCCTGAGATGACTTTTTTTATATCATCAATCGCAGGAACAAAGGCATCAAAGACATTCGATTTAACAACAGTCGGCACGCCCCCCCAAAACTTAATCATCTCGGGGTAACTGACCCAATAAGGCGCTAACAAAATAACTTCATCACCAGGATCGAGAAGAGCTCCAAGAACATTATAGATTGAATGCTTGGAACCATTACTGATGATGCAATCATAGTCTGCTTCAAAAATTTCTGCAGGGAGCGCACGCGAGTCCGTACACTGCTTGATCAATTTTTTTCGAAGATTAGGAAATCCTGCTACAGGAGAATACTGATAACTTTTCAGAAAATTTAACTGATGGTGAATTTTCTCTATAAATTCAGGCATGGGTTTTATCGGAAGTTGCCCTCCGGATAAATTATAAATCACTTTACCTTCATCATTGAGATTTAAAGCTTTTTCATTAAGCTTCATCGTAATGCTGTCTGTAAGACCCTTCACTCGTGAACTTAGCAACATAAATAATTCTAACCTTTAATTTTTTTCATCTCATCTAGGACTAGCGGGGGAACAAATGCAGATATATCGCCCTGATGATGATAAACCTCTTTCACCAAAGAACTTGAAACATAATACAATTTTTCACTCGTCATTAGAAAAACCGTATCACATTCATGATTTATTTTTCGATTCATGGATGCCATCTGGAACTCGATTTCAAAATCACCCGTAGGTCGAAGTCCTCTTACGATTGAGCCTATTTTGTTATTTTTTGCATAATCTACAATGAGCCCAGCCCAACGATCGACTTTGATCTTTGGTTCGTGGGCAAAAAGTTTTTTCAAAACTTCGACTCTAGCCTCTGTCGACATAAAGGGAGTTTTTGTAGGCGAGACGGCAACTAAAACGATCAATTCATCAAAAATTTTCACCGCACGCTGAACGATATCTAGATGACCATTTGTGAAAGGATCAAATGTTCCAGCATAAAGAGCACGTTTCGGTTCCAAGCTATTTCCTTTTGTGAACAATCTCCATTCAGTCTATCGCAACTTTCCTACCACGACAAAATGATCTCCTTGCTCAATCACTTTAATAACCGAATGAAACAGTCCAGTGACATCAGTCAGCTTAGGGCCCTTGAGTCGATCAGACTCAAGCCAAACCTCACCTTCGAATCCGAGTTCAAGTAGCTGCTTAACTAAATCAAAGTAGAGCTGATGCTGCTCATAGGGAGGATCCAAATAAAGAATCACATCCTGAGAATCAGGAAATTGATACTTCAGTTCTTTTAAGATCCAATTTTTAGCATCAGATTGAGAAATCACCACGGATGCAGGATCAAACTTAAAAGCCTTTATCATTTGATCTTGATTTTGCTTGAGAGTTAAAAAAGCTCCTCGATGAGAATCATTAAGGGCTACCTTACCTGCACCTCGAGACAAGGCTTCAAACCCCATTCCTCCTGAGCCTGCACACAAATCAATAAAAGCATATCCTTCCAGATTTTGTCGCCAGTCAAAAAGTTTTCTCTTAACAAGAACAGAGGTGGGCCGAGTAGAATCAGATTTTGGTGTTGCAAGAGGAAACCCTCTCGCAACACCACCGAGAATTTTTATCATTGAAAAATTAAATGGCTTTCTTAAAAGATTTTGTATCTGTGACGGGAACAGTGAAAGTCATCCCACCTTCCATCTGAATTGTTAATCCCATTTCAGAAACATCTAACTGGATGACCTTTCCACCAATTTCAAATTGCAACTCAAGATTCATTTCACCCTGAACCTTAAAGGACATACTTGCTGGAGCCGAAGACTTGGCCACAGTTGCCACTTCCGGTTTTGTAAAAGTTAAGACAGAAGCCTCTTTGGTAGCTTCCACCGGAATAGACTTTTCTTCATCCATTTCCGCCAACTCCTCCATCACACTCGACGCTTCAGGTCTTACCTCTTCTTCAGTGGTAAACTCCTCTTCTAAGGCCTCGATCTCTTTCATAATGTCTGAAAGCTCTTGGTCGTTGAAGCTTTTATCCATAAGGTCCCCCGGACAAATTGATTTTTGTTTATACTGTATTCGTTTTATTTAAACTGAACGCAATAACTTGAGAGCTTATCGGAGCATCGCAGGCAAACTTTAGAAAAAGCTACCCAAATCATGCTTTTTTTCATGACAAAAACTCTAGGATAAGCCAAAATCTGACACCCTTTTAACAATTAAATCAAATACTTTTACTTTACTCGGAATATGACCAAGAAGACGTTTAGTGCCCAACATTGGTTTCAAAAGAATGACGACTCCGAGGTCGTCCCTAATTCTGCGGCCCGACCTTTGGTCAACAATGAACTGAGTTCTGACCAAGTCCGTTTTCCGACTTTCACCAATAAAAAACCAAGCCCTTCCCCCAACTCCTTCAGTGATTCAAAATTCTCCCCAGTAAACTGCTTTGTTCCTGGATGGACCGGAGATTCACTCTCCTCAAAAAAAGTGATGAACTTTGAGAGAATTCTTAAAAAGATTCAAGAAGATGTTCGTGGAGAGCTGCTCAAAACAAATGATTTCCCGAGATCCATTAAGATGGGTCTCTATACTGAATTTTTATCCTATGCGGAAAGTCTGGGACTTCACTTCGAAGGACTCGATGATTTGTCACGCTTCTGGCAACTTCTCACTTTTGATCAAATTAATGAGAATAAGGATATTTCTAAATTTGTTGATATTTATTGCGGCAGAATAGCCACCATAACCTTCCTTAAGCTGAGGTTCCTTGCAGCCTTGATCGATAAGTGTGGTCTTGAATTAACGGATAAAGCTTTGCTCTATCCAAACTCATACTTAAGTCAGCTCTTTAAAAAAGGCAGTCAGTTTGAGTTAAATTCTAAAGCCCTTGAGAGCAATTTATACAGCTGGTACCGGCCGACTGAAAGCATGAAAGAGTCCATGAAGGAACTCTTAGTTCTTTCCAAGGAACTGGCCATCACTGAAATTATAAAAAATGTCTCTGCTCGAACACAAATTGCTCAAGAAAATAATCGTGTTTATTCTCACGCACTTTCACAAGTGAGCCTTGGCCTATTCCTCAACTCTCTCCAAATTAACTTTCCTCTCTGGCTTGAAACAATTGAAGGAAACTCCATACCTAGTGGAACGATGGAGGAAGAAGAGATTATTAGTTGTAAATACCATGGCGATTTTCTTGAATCACTCTCTCTGTCTCACTGGCTTGCCCAAGAGAATAACAAAAATGTGAGATGGGACCAGATTCTTTGCCCGGATTTTAAAGGTTTTGATTTTGTTTCAGGGGTCTTCACAAAAATCTGTAATGAACTTCAATTTTTGACCTTCCTTGTTCATAAAGCTGAACATCAGCAAGAGAAACCTGTTGAATATATCTGTCGAATTATGGGCCACCATTTTCGCAACAGAAAGAATACAACTCATCGTCAGCAACAACTGATTGAAGACAATCCTTTTTACTCTTCAACCTACGATCGCGTCGTTTTAAATTTATGTCATTTTCCAAAGAATAATCCTCAGCACTTTCTCATGATGCAAATTCTAGAACAGGTCAAATACCTTAAGCAAAATGGCTACCTCTTTGTGCTCTCATCAAAAAAGTTATTTGTTCCTTCACTTCGTGAGCGGCTAGACCCTTTGTTGAAGGAACTCAAAACCGAGGCTATCTTTGACCTCGATAATGTGAAGGGTAAAGGCGAACTTGGGTCATACGTTTATGTTTTTAGAAAACGCCAGGCAACTCAGAACACTCAAAAGCAACTTTGCTCTTACTTCAGAGTCTCAGCCGACCTTAAGACATTTCAAGCGTTCTCTCCTATTACTGATCATTTAAGGTCCTTCTTTCTCGCCCATTTGACAGAAATCCCTCCACTGGCCCAGTTGGAATTTAAGGATTCTTTTCGAATTGAATTTTACCAAGAAGCCATTCTCAATGGGATGCTTATTCATTCGACGAGTGAAGACTCTTCCCGCATCACGCATCCAGCTTTTTTTAGAGGATTACTCAACTCTTATATGCCCTTAGATAATCTCTTTGAGATTAAATCCTTGTCTCACACGGATTCTTTTTTAAATGAAAGTGGCCTTAATATTGGCCTAAAAAAAGATCTCTCCTACTTCCTCGTTGTGGACTTTAGGAAGAACGAGGTTTCACTGGAACTCCATCCAATGGACACCTTCCGTTCTATTTATTCCGATTATGGAGCGGCTCTCTGCCACTATTTTAGCCTTGGACCTAAGCTGCAAGGGGTAAACCCAAATCTCTTAAGAAACTATTTTCATACCCCAATTGGGAAACAAGTGATTAATCTCACTTTTTCTGCCGGCCCGAGTTTAGTTAAAGGTTCTCTCGCTAAACTGCTTGTGCCTCGATTTATGACTGAAACAGACCTTATTCCATCTAATATCAAAGCTTCATTTCAGCTCTTTGATTCGACAGAAGAAGAACTCCTAGGCACCTCACCTGAGCAGGTTGTAAAAAACTTTAACCACACAGATCAAGTGATTCGAAATCTTCTTCCAAAATATTCTTGCGATATTCTTTCCTACTATTCAAATTTTGAAAGAACTCTGCAAAGTCTTATATGGAAAATGGACGATGGCCGTTACGGACAAAAGATAAGCTTTAACAATCCGATGATCCAATCCCAACTTGTTAAAAAAGTGACTCGTCCACTTTATCCTGGCAATGAAGACATCTTTTTGGAATTTGTCGAAGGATCCTCACCGGTTGATCTGCACTTGCCACTCACCTACTGCCAAATGAATACGACCCATGAAGGTGATTTAAAACTTCATTCACTTGATTTGGTTTCAAATGACAGAATTATCGTAAGACTTCATGGAGAAGAGATCATCATTCTTTTCTTAAATTTCCTTCTCTCGCATGCCTATCAAGTTTCACTATCAAAAATTCTTAAAGCTATTTATCTCCCAAGCTTGAGTGACTTAAAGCAAATCATTCATACGACCCAAGATCTTAAAAACACCTATCAATCATTATTGGAAAAGGTTCAGTCTTCAATTCAGCTTGTCTTTAGAACTGATGTGACGAGGACGCCATGAAACTTGTTGTTCAGCGAGTTCAAGAGGCTTCAGTCAGTGTTGATCTTGAAATTGTTGGGGAAATAAAAAAAGGTCTCTTGCTTCTCGTTTGTTTTGAGCAAGGTGACGATGAAACAACCATTCATAAAAGTGTTGAGAAGATTAGCAAACTACGTATTTTTGATGACTCAGATGGAAAAATGAATCTTGATATCAATAGCGTCGCTGGCGAAATTCTTTCTATTAGCCAATTTACACTCAGCTGGGATGGAAGCGGTGGGCACAGACCTAGTTTTGAAAAATCTATGTCACCTCAAGAGGCACGTCTGAAGTACGCTTTGTTTAATCGTGAATTAAGGGCAAAAGGGCTTGTTGTGAAGGAAGGCACTTTCGGTGCTTTTATGAAGGTGTCACTGGTCAACGATGGACCAGTGACGTTTGTTTTAAATTTCTAGTTCATCAATTCGCGGGCAAGATCTTTCTTTTTTCCCTTCATCACCGAAACGAGATTTTTTGCATTTTTATTATCTTTAGGCACTCTCATGGCAGTGAAGCGAATGATCATTCCTGTAATTGCACCAGACCGATCGGCTTTATTCTCGATGTACCAATTAGTGCTGGTTTCGTTGGCCATTTCTTTAAGAATCATCATGTTCATATCTAAAGAATCATTCGAAGCGTGACTTGCTGATTGTCCAAACTCTAACTCACTTGCTGTGAACGTGCTACCCGCCATAAAAAGTGTAATGACCGACTTATCGGAATGGATTTGATTCGAAATCATGATTTTCTTATTATTCATTCTGGCCGCAGCGAGCTTATTGATGGCAGCATTCATCATTTGCTCAAAACTTTCAGTTGAAACGGCCAGATCAACATCTCTCACATCCCCAAGTTCAATAAGATTTCCTTCATCTATATTTTGTAAAGAGACGAGAACTTCCTTAAAGGAAGTCTTAGGACCTTGATAGGAGTCTAGCTCAGGAGCAACGGCTTCCTGAATATTCGCATTCTTCTCTTCTACTTTAAGTTCCTCAGTCTTTGATTCATTATACGTCTTATGGACAGCCACTCTCTCAAGTAATTCTCCATGATAATCCTTAAAAACTTGGGCCGTAACAGCGAGCCCCTGAGTTCTTAAACCTCTCTCAACCAATTGATCTACCATGGCACCGACATTCGCCTGACCAGCTCTTAGTAGATTCAATGCTTGTTTTTCAATTTCGCTTTGGAGTTGCGTTCTATTAAACTCTTTAAGAGCAATAAGACTCAAAGAAATAACCAAAAGAAGTAGTCCCGCTCCCAAGAGAAGTTCATCATTTTTTTGAATCTGTCTGATCATTGCATTTGTAGCATCGATCTCATCCACAAGATTCACCTTAAGCTCTTCCATCTGAGAAAACTTGGAGGAAAGCGGGTTAAGTGGGGCATTTAAATTTTTGCCTCCTACCATTGGCGAATGTGTTCTCGCCACACTTTCATGAAACCAATGAACATCTGAAATCAATTTATTGAGGTACTGATATCCCTTTCCAACATTTTGTTTAAAAGGATTAATTCCCTTGATTGTTTCACTTAGACATTCATCTGAAAGTCCCATG
>CANFNX010000134.1 GCA_947448495.1 Bacteriovoracaceae bacterium
TGGCCCTCGCACCGATTGCCATCCTCTATGTGATTGCCATGGGAATCTCGCTGAGTCCAGGTGTGCTTCTGTATAAATACGTAGCCGCTGCTACTGAGGCCTCTCATCCTGTGCTTCATGCTGTCGCCCTGGGTTTGTCTTTGGCCGCAGGTTTTTTTATGTACGGCCTCACCGTGATTTTTGTGGTTCCAGCGATTAATAAAATTCTTCCGTTGAAGGTTAAACCTCACAGAACGTCTTGGTTTTCGATCTCAGTTCTGCCTTGGTATTACCACAATGCTCTGACCTATCTTGTTCGTTACACTTTTCTTGAATTCATCACTCCCACTCCGCTGAATAAACTTTTTTTCCAAATGATGGGAATGAAAGTGGGGAAAGGGACCATGATCAATAGCACGAATATTTCTGACCCTTGCCTGATCGAGCTTGGCGATTATGTGACGATTGGTGGTTCGGCAACTCTTATCGCTCATTACGGGATGAAGGGCATGCTCATCATCGATAAACTTATTATCGAAGACAATGTCACCATCGGTCTGCGCGCAGCTGTGTTTGGTGATGTGGTGATTGGAAAAGGGGCCACGGTGAAACCCAACGAAGTGGTTCTTCCTAAAACGAGAATCCCAGAGTACAAAAAAGAAACTGGAGCTGCTTAAGTGATATGACTTTTTCACAGGAGTGAAATTTCATCATCATTCAACTTTTTGATCGAAATTTAATAATTTCTTCGACCAGTAAAGAGACTCTTTTATTTAACTTTTTGTTTGTAAAAGTTAAATAAATAGGAGATTTCGGTAAATCTTTCTCTGGAAATAATCGAACAAGAGTCCCCGTTTTCTTTTCGGTCTGAACAAATTCCTCAGCGAGAAACCCAATCGCTGCCCCTTCAACAGTCAATTGCTTCACAAGTGACATATTATTCGCCAAAATTGTAGGTCTATAAGTGACTCCATCCAGAGATAATATCTTAGTTGAAATGAATTGATGGTTTTTTAAATCCTCATAATCTTTAGGCCGACCATTCTTTTTAATATAGTCTTGAGATGCAAAAAACGCTGGCCGGATTTCATCTATTTTTCTCACGAAGAGTCCTGAATCCTCTTGAATTCCTGGCCTGATGGCGAAATCAATTCCTTCAGATTTAAGATCGATTTTGGTTGGATTGAGATCAATATTGAACTCTATCAAAGGATATTTTTTTGAAAAACGAGCAAGTGGACCCGCAAGGTAAATCAAAGACAAGTCTGAAGTTGTCGAAATTTTGATGCTTCCTCTTAAATCTGAATGGACTTGTGTGACTTCATCAAATGCTGCTTCCGCCTCTTTTAAAATCAATTCTCCACTTCGAAATAAGCTCAGGCCATTATCAGTTAAAGAGAAATGCCGAGGGTCTCTATTGATAAGAGAAACTCCTAAATCTTTTTCCAGCTCTTGAATTTTTCTTGAGACTGTTGATTTCGTGATCCCTAAACTTATCGCCGCCTTTGTAAGGTTTTTCTTCTGCGCGACTTCGACAAATAACTGTAATAAATCTAGTTTCTTCATGTTTTTCTATTGCAACATAAAGTTCTATTTATGTCTCTTTTAAAAAACGTTCTTTATCCCTATTATATTTAATAACTTCTTGGGAGAAAATATGACTATGATGGCCGAAAAAGTGAAAATTGGAACAGCTGCTAAGATTGGAGCTGCCTTATTTGTTCTCTGGGGGATTCTCCATATTTGGGTAGGGTATGAAGGGATTCATCAATATTTACTCGGAGATGCAAAAAACCTATGGAATATGCTTATTGGTGGCGTGAATGCCCCTCGATCTGCTTTTCAGCATACCTCGGATGCGATGACTGCTCATGCGCAAATGCAACTGATATTAAATTTCTGCATTGACGTTGGTGGTTATGGGGTTCTCGGGATTGCAGTGGCCTACTTAATTTGGACACAAGCTTCATGGTCGGCCTATTTTATTGGTGTATTTGTGATTGGCATCGCTGATTTGGCCTTTTTATTTGCTATGGTCACCACAGGGATTATTGAGCTTAACCCTGGCACAATTGGTGGACCTGTTATTTGGTTTTTAGCGATAGGAATAACACCTTTTGGAATGCCGAAGTTAATCAAAAGATAAAAATTGAATTTTGTCTTTGGCCTTTCTTAACTTGGACTTTCCCTGCAGATAAGCTAAGTCGTATCCTCGGAGGTCTTATGTGGTTATTAGCTTTTTTATTGGTGGCCAGTTTCTCTTTCTCTACCTTTGCCACCTGTATGATTAGCTGCAGTGACTCCGATGAGGGAGCCTTTCCTAAACAAGCTGGGGTCGTGACCCTTACCACCTCCTGTGCGCCTCCTGGTGGCCCAGTCCATACGTCGACACAAACGTATTCAGATAAGTGCGAGAACAATATTCTCGATGAAATGACTTGTGAGAAAGATTTTCTGAAGCAAGTCAGATTTGAATGTTTCGAGTGTTCTCCCGCGGAGGGGGGCGTCTGCTTAAAACCAGGCACTATACAAACGGCCCGACCTTAACCTTCTTTGAATGCGATTGGACATACCTCGCTAAATTTTTATAAGATTATCCAATGAAAATTTTAATTCTTTTATTGGGTGTTTTTTTGGCCAGTCCAGCTTTGAGCATGCATGTTTCGACTGGTGTTTATAAAAGCTTAATTGATGTGCAGGATAAAAACGGTAAAACGGTCACTAATCCGTTTTCTCCGGCTCTTACCGTGGGATCGAATTTCAAATTTGCTGATGGGATTGGGTTTTCACCACAACTAGGATTTGTCTATCATACGGTTCAAACCGATGACACCTACGGTGAATATAAGATGTATTCACTCTTTCTCCTTTACGATTTCATGTGGGTGCCTCAGGATTATCAATTTTTTGCCCTTAGATTTGGTTTAGGCACATTTAGAAAAACCATCACTGGCAAAGGTGGGTCTGTGACCGTCCCTAATGGCACTGGCACAGCGACTGCCTATCGGCCTGATTCCTCCACCTCTTATTCCAGCACATTTAATCTTGGAACAGACTTCAATTTTAATTGGAGCACAGAATGGTTCACAAATATGGGGGCACGGTTTGAGGTGTTTGCTTTTAGACCGCTCTCACATGAGTACCGAACCTACACTTATAATCTTGCCTTCGTGGCCTATTTTTAGGATCTCCCTTATGTTGAAAATTATATTTTTGCTTTTTTTTATCGCCTCTTATTCACATGCTTTTATTATTGCTGATAAAGATTACCGCCTGTCGAAGCCAGAGAGTACAACCTTTAAAATTTCAAGCGAAGGCTGTACTGGGGCCGGAATTTCCGATGCGATTTTAAAAGATGCCATGGAGAGGGCGGTTGAAATCTGGAACGATGTTCCTGAAAGCCGTTTGAAAGTTAAAGTCGGCTCAACGTCGGGAACCTCTGTGACTTCAACGACCGTTCCCAAAGGGGAGGTCATCATCGGATGTGCCGCTTTAGGGGCAGGATCGATTGGTGGGACGACAAATCAAGATAAGGCCAATGGGTCTGCGAGAATTAAGATTAATTCCGATTATTTTAGTGGCACACAATTAGTGGGGTTTGTTGGGACCGTAGTTCATGAATTTGGCCATGCTGTGGGCCTCACTCACAGTAAAGATCCTGCGTCCGTCATGACCTATGAACCCAATGGATGGAACTATAAGCCTTCATACTTGGCCCAAGATGATGTGGACGGTGTTGTTTATCTCTATCCAAATGATAAACAACTGGGTGGACTGATGGGAAGTTGCGACTCATATGCAGCTGACGGTAAATCTTCAAGAGGCGGCATGGAAGTAGAATTACTCTTGGGCTTTTTTGGTTTCCTGGCCATCTGGAAATTTGTAAGGAAGCTTACAAATTCCAAAAGCTGATTTAGTCTTCCGCCCTAAGCTCTAATTGTAAAATTTCTTCTGCATCATACTCTGCTGCCATAGGATCTCTCACCAGCGTAATGATGCCTTTGACACTTGTCGGAGTGATTTTTTCTTCGATGACATTGAACCAGGGAATTTTTTTTGCTCGGGCGAGCTTGGCCGCCTCATGAAACCACAGGATGTCGGCCACATCTCTTTGCTTTTCATTAAGAATTTGAATCTCAATTCGATAGGTTCGTTCCGCAATCGCAAAGATGCGTGCACTGGGCTCTTCTTGGGCCTGTCGCTCCACGGGTGGTTTTTCCGAAATTAAAAATAGAACAAAGAGAACGATCAGAGGAAAGAGAAGGTACTTGAGTTGCATCGGCCCTCCTGGATACCCTCACCTTAAAGGAGGGATCTGAATCAAGGAAAGACTCGCCTCAGGAGTTGATTAAGAATTTGGATAGTCTTTAGTTTCTAGTGATAAGAAACATCCCATCACGGATGGGAAGCAGCGTTTTCGTGAAGCCTTCGAGATTTTTGGCCTTCTCATTATGCAACCGAATAGAATCGGTCTGTTTATCCAGGCCAGCGGTGAGCACTTTCCCGTACCACAAGGTGTTGTCTGAGATGATGAGTCCGCGAGCTGAGAGATGCTCTATTGCCCAATCTAAGTAGAGAGGGTATCCATTTTTATCTGCATCGATAAAAATCAGATCATAAGTGCCGTGTAGATCTTTGATCGCCTCAGGCCCAGGTTTTAAGATTTGCTGAATCTTATGACCGACAGAGCTTTTGTCCCAAAAGCTTTTCGCTACTTTACTCGTCTCTGGGTTGATATCAATGGTGATAATCTGCCCGTCATCGGGGAGGGCCTCGGCCATGATCAGGGACGAAAAGCCTGTGTACGTCCCAAACTCTACCACCGTTTTGACTTGTCCTAGCTTAATCAAAAATTTTAATACCGAAGATTCAAGCTCCCCAATTAGCATCCGACTGCCATGAATGGAAGCTCGGGTGTGAAGCATCAGCTCTGTCGCCACCTCAGAGAGGCCGCTCGAGTGGGCGACACAGTAATCTTCAATCTCTTTTGGGGTAAAACTCATAGGTGTATCTTATTTCGATAGACGTGGAGAGTCAAACTTAAAGGCCCTTGGACTTATGAGAGCAATAGTGGTTAAAATCAGAGAAAAAAGGATGAATCATGAAGGCCTTATTTATTTGTCTCGTGCTTTTGTTTTCTGTCTCTGCTTCAGCGCAAGTGGTGAATGTTTATCCTCAGATCTTTAATATGGGCAACTCCATTCAGGTTCAAATTTTCAACAACACCGAAGATAACATTAATTGCTCTGGGCAAATTTATATGAACACTCAATCCGGACATATGGAATCGACTTACTACTGGGATATTATTCGCAAGGGTGGTTATTCTATGCGCCCTTTTTATCTGATTAATTTTAATGACCGTGTTTTATTTTCTTCACACTCTATTATGTGTTTAAAGGCCCCTTAGTGACCACGGCAAGCTACCTCGATATTCACACTCACCTGCGAGGCCAAATTGAAGGTGTCGTCAGTGTGAGCAGCCTTTCTTTGAATGAGTTAAAATCACTTGATCTTCCACAAGGCGATGTTTGTGCTGGAATCCATCCTTGGTGGCCTGAGGACATATCTCTAGACGAGATAGAAGAATTAAAAGCGGCGATTAAAAAGCTAGCAGAAAGTAATCGCCTTTGGGGAATAGGGGAGACAGGTCTTGATCGTCTTTACCCAGAGTTTTTTGACTTACAAAAAGACTTATTCCAATGGCATTTTGATCTGGCCGAGACACATCAGCTTCCGCTCGTTTTACATAATGTTCGCTCAGGCTCAGACTTTCTTGAAATTCTCAAGAATCGTCGTCCTTCAACGCCATGGCTTTTTCATGATTTTAGAGGCAATGAAGAACTCGTTGCGAGTCTTCTCAAGCTTCACCCTGACTGTTATTTTTCATTTGGGATCTCGCTTGATAACTCTCCTCAGGTGAGAGAATTATTGGGCTCTATCCCTTTGGAGCACCTGTTTATAGAAACGGATAACCAAAAGCACCTGGATATCCATGATCTTTACTTAAGGGCAGCAGAGCAGCTTCATGTGGATTTAGATTTTCTCAAGTCCCAGGTTATGCATAACTTTAAAAAACTCACTCGCTCAATTCAATAGGAGAATTTATGAAAAAATTATTATCCGCTTTGCTTGTGACTCTTTCTATCCCTTCTTTTGCCGCTCACTTTTCGTTCACTTATTTTGGGAATGAAGGTGGATTTGGAAATCAAAACTATTACGCATGCTCATATGTTGAAGATCAGGCCCATATGTATCTTGAAATGCTCGGGGCAACCCAAGTTGAGGTGAGATGCTCTGGTGGCATTGGCCCAGGTTGGTACACAGGTCCGGTGAATCTCGATGCCACCTATGACCTCCCAGTAGTGACGGGGGCCCATGTGGATATTCTGGAGATCTCGGGCGATGCTTTTAACCCTTCTTGTGGGCTAAATGTTCGAATTCTCAGTGAAATCTTGAAGACGACGCCTTATGTTCAGGTGCTGAAAAAAGACGATCACTGCCCGTTTGCTGATTCAAATTATTATTACACACTCAATGTCACTCGCTAAGAGAGCTGTCTGATTTTTTGACGGCCTTTGGTACTTTTTCAATTTGAACCCATCCCCTAAGAGCTTTTGTTAAACTAGCAAAAAACTTTTAGGGGATTTTTTTTATGAAAATTCTTTTCTTCCTTCTTTCTCTTATGGCCCTCACGTCCTGTGAGTTTGCGACCTTAAAATATGGTTACTACTGGAACCCGGTAAATGTTTTGGCCAAGGCTGCGGATGCCATTGAGGCCAAAGATGTCGGATCTTTCTCAGAGCTTCTCTCAGGTAAGGTCCTCTGTGCTTATGGTTCTCAAGAGGGTGTATCAAATTTAAGAAGAACACTCTCAAAAGTGGATCAATCCAATTTACAAGAGCCAGTGATTTCTGAAAGTCGTCACCTCGATAAGCCTCAGTACAATGGATTCTATACGTATTACCAGGAAAGCTATGTTTCTAAGGTGATGGATGCCCATGGTCGCATCCTAGTGAAGGTGACTCTTCAATGTGATTTTGGCTCAAATGATTTTTCCCAAAAATTAGTTCGCGTCTCGCCATCTCTCTATGATGTTCGTGCTTGCTCAATTGTGGATATCAAAAATTTTGACAAGCAACTCAAGGTTCCTGAAGTTTGTGCTGATCTTTAATCTTTGAAGACTTGTAGATAGACAAATTTTAAATAGCGCATTTCAGGTAAGGCCAGTGGGTAAGGATGATCTTCTGGCTGACCTTTCACTAAGAGCACTTTGCCTCGACGCTTTGATCGCGAGAGAGCTTCTTGGACGAGATCCAAAAACAACTCATAACTAATGTGACCCGAGCAGCTTGACGCCGCAAAGTAACCCTCATCTTTGACGAGCTTTAATGAGTCCGCAAAAATTTTGATATAGGCTTCTTTCGCCGCTTCCACAGCTTTTTGATTGGGAGCAAAACTCGGGGGATCAGTGATCACGATGTCCCAGACTTGCTTTTTGGCCTGGGCCTCTTTGACAAAATCAAAGGCGTCTACACAAATCCCTTCATGTTTTTCTTTGGCAAGCCCATTGATCTCCCAGTTCACTTCTGAGGCCTTAATGGCGTGAGGAGCGATATCGACCGTGGTGACTTTTGAAGCCCCTCCAAGACCTGCATAAACGGAGAAGCCACCAGTGTAACCGAAAAGATTAAGTAGAGTTTTATCTTTAGAAACATTTTGCATGAAACGTCGATTTTCTCTTTGATCAAGAAAAAAGCCCGTCTTGGCAGCATCAATGATGTTCGTTCTGAATTTTACCCCATGTTCAAGAAATTCTAGATTCGCTAGATGGTCACACTCCCCGGCCAGGATAA
>CANFNX010000135.1 GCA_947448495.1 Bacteriovoracaceae bacterium
ATAAACTGAATCTTAGCTGGCATCAACTTTCTCAAAATCTCATGGAGGCTTAAGTTGAATTCTACATTTGCTGAATGCTCTCAATGTCATGCCCTAAATAAAATAAATACCGAAAAAGTCGTCGCTCAAACACCTGTCTGCGGTAAATGCGGTGGACATCTCAGACTCCATGGCCTTGTCGCTGAAGTAGAGACAGCAAACTTTAGAAAAATTATCAGTAAAGCAGAAGGTCCAGTGCTTGTAGATTTTTGGGCGAGCTGGTGTGGACCTTGTCGCATGTATGGCCCTGAATATGAAAAGGCTTCAATCCAAAATCCTCAGGCGGTATTTTTAAAGATCAATACTGAAACGGAACAGTTACTCTCCAATGAATTAGGAATTCGTGGGATTCCATGCACTATTTTATTTATGAATGGAAAAGAACTCAGACGCCAGAGTGGCGCCATGAGCTCTGATCAGGTTAAGACTTTTTTGAACCCAAAATAAGATACTGATGATCAAAGTCGTTTTCAAAAACTTTAATGTGATGAAAGCCAGCCGCCTTTAATTCTTCTATGACTTGAGAACTCGGCACTCTCATCTCTAGAGGTGGACCAATCACTTTTTTCACATTCACATTTTTTTTGAAATCCAGGATTACAATTGTTCCTTGGTCATTCAGTCCCGCGAGAACTTTTTTCAAGTAATTCACGCGCTCATCCAGGTGATGATAGGTATTGGACGAAAAAGCAAAATCAAACTCACTCTTTTTCATCATAGGATCATGATACTGGCAGCGATGTAAAATCAATTGGGGATACTTACTCTTAAAACTATCCTGTATGTGATCTAAGAAGGTTTGATCAACGTCGGCCGCAACCACAAGTGCTCCCGCTTCTAAAAAATAGCGGGTGAAATAGCCACTGCCACTTCCAATATCGATAAGTCGTTTTCCCTTAACATCTCCCATCAGCTCTAGCACTCTTTTTGGCCTCTGCCAAAGATCACGGTGAGGATCATTAAAAGACGCAATCAGAGTCTCATGGTTTTGCTTATGCATATGAATATTTGATTCATTTTCCCCATGGGGATAGTGAGAGCAAGCGCTTAAGACGATCAATAAAAGAAGTGGCGAACGTATCATGTTTTTCTCTTACAAGTATTGATCCCTAGTATTTGATAAGGTGGGCACCAACCAATTGCTCCTGTCAGAACAGGGATAATGCCAAGAAGAAACCAAGGATTGTGAGGACCAGTAAACGCCATCGTGGTGAGAGCAATGCCTACAACAACTCTAATAACTCGTTCGATCGGATGAATGTTCTTTACCATAACTATTCCTCTGGTTTAGGTTCTATAAATTGAACAGGACCTGTTTTAATCACTTGATCGTTCAGCACTAACTTAAAAGTCAGCTGACACGTTTTTGAGATCATGTAATTGACCCCACAGTACTTCGTCAGCGAAGCGTCGACTGCCTTGATCGCCTTCTCAGGCTCGATGGCCCCATTTAACAGATATACCAGTTCAGCACTTTTAAAGTGAGTCGGATAATGAGTCGTTTTAACGGCTTCAACTTCCATTTTAAATTCAGTAATTTCTTGGCGCATTTTCTTCAGCATACTCACCACGTCCATGGCGGTACAGCCCATCATGGCATTGAGGATCAGCTCCTTGGGCGTAGGCCCTATTTGGGCTCCCCCATGCTCTGGAGTTGCATCCATTAATGTTTTGAGCCCATGGTTATCACTCATGAACTCCATATTTTTCATCCACGTCATTTCAGCTTTCATTATGTCCTTAGTCGCAGAAAATTTTCTGCATCGATTGAATAAGTTTTATCAAATTTTTATCGGCAATACTGTAAAAGGAGAATTGCCCTTCTTTTCTCACTTTAAGCAATTTTTCTCGGTGCATCCGATTGAGGAATTGAGACATCTGAGACTGAGAGATCTCACAGCGCTCAAGCATCTCTCCCACATTTTTTTCCCCTTCGGTTAAATGACAAAGAATCATTAGGCGCTGAGGATGAGCAATCGCCTTCATCATAGATGAAACTTCATGACACTTACCTTGCATCTTTTCAGGATTCATAGTCAGCTCCCCAAGCATTCTTTTTTTCTTCTTGTTGTGTTAGTTCAGCAAAGCGTTTTTTTCCAATCAACCAATAATAAAAGAGTGGCACTGCAAATCGACTTAGTAAAGTCGCTGCCACTTCTCCAAAGATTAAACTCACAGCGAGTCCTTGGAAAATAGGATCAAAGAGCATCACGGCACTTCCCACAACCACCGCAGCTGCCGTAAGCAGCATAGGACGGAAGCGTAAAACACCAGCACTAATCACGGCGTCCTTAAGTGAGAGACCATTTTGAATTTGGTGCTCAATGAAGTCGACCAGAATGATGGAGTTCCTTACAATCACTCCTGCCCCAGCAATAAATCCAATCATGGAAGTCGCTGTAAAATAGGCACCCGTCAAATAATGCCCTGGCAAAATTCCAATGAGAGAAATTGGAATCGGCGCCATGATAATAAGTGGAACGAGAAAACTTCTAAACCATCCGACAACAAGAATATAAATGAGCACCATGACCGCGGCAAAAGCGGCTCCAAGATCTCTGAACACTTCATAAGTTATAAACCACTCACCGTCCCATTTTACAGTCGTGAAATGAGTATCCCAAGGAACTTCAGCCGTTTGAGTTTTAAAAGGAATTTGTGGTTCAATTTTTAAAATCCCATAAACCGGTGCTTCTTCCGCTCCGGCCAGTTCTGAAAGAACATATTCAACAGGTCTGAGATTTTTTCGGTAAAGGATTTGTGTCTCTTTTTTTTCAGTTGCGCCGAGAACGGATTCAGGCTTTACAATTCCCGCTTCAAAACTCGGAAGACTTTCTCCTGCAAAAGGAGCAGTCCCCGAGCGAGTCGCCTGATCTAAAGAAAGATTAATACTCACTGGCTCTGGAGTCTCTCCTGCATTAAGGGCCGCCACAGGTGTTTCACTAAAGACGAACTGACCCAGATTCCAAAGCTGCGCAGCTTTCGTTCCGTATTGAGCAGCCTTTTCAAAATCATAAGGAAAAATTAAACGTGGGCGAGTGGTTTTCCAAGTGTAATCCAAATCCACCACGCTCGGCTCATTGGCGAAAATTTTTCTCACGACATCGCCTGCCTCTCTGCGCTCCTGAAGATTTTTACCATAGATCTCGGCGACCATGGTTGCCATGACTGGTGGTCCAGGTGGAATTTCTAAAATTTTTGAGGTGGCAGATTTTTCATCTGCAAATTTTTTAATCACAGGGCGAAGATCGTTGATAATATCGTGTCCCGATTTTTTACGTTCATGCTTATCCGCCAAGACGATATGAAAATCAGTCAGATAGTCTGAACGACGTAAAAAAGTGTGTTTTACCATACCTGAGAAGGAAAACGGCGCCGGTTCTCCAGAAAAGATTTGCACTTTTTTCACATCAGGGTGCTTTAATATCTCAAGCGCCAGATCTTTAGACCACTGATGAGAAAGCATCAAGGGTGATGTCGCTGGATAATCCAAAGTCACTTGAAATTCTGATTTATTATCAAAAGGGAGCATTTTGACTTTAACAGCTTTGGTTGCAACTAAAGAAGCTGCGGCTAAAAAAAGAACCAGAACCCCAGCCGCAAATCCAAGCGCCCAGGATTTTTTTGATAACAAGTGATCCGTGAGCCAAATATAAAGCTGATCGAGTTTTGAAGGACCGACTTCTTTGTTATGATGACTCCCATGCTCATCATGCTTTAAAAGTTTCACAGACGCCCATGGAGTAACGATAAAGGCAACAAATAGAGAAAGGATCATCGCCAAACTTGCACCTACAGGTATGGGCTTCATATAGGGACCCATCAGTCCACGCACAAAGGCCATAGGAAGAATTGCGCCAATCACGGTAAATGTAGCAAGGATGGTGGGATTTCCCACTTCGCTGACAGCTCGTAAAGTGGCCTGGAGGAGATTTAAATTTTTATAGGTTTTAAGGTAGCGCTCAATATTCTCCACAACCACAATGGCATCATCTACCAAGATCCCGATGGAAAAAATCAGTGCAAAAAGAGTCACGCGATTGAGCGTGTAACCCATGAAATAATAAATAGCCAATGTAAGAGCAAGTGTCACAGGGATCGCAATTGCGACGACTAGGGCGGCCCTCCAACCCATAGCTATGGCTATAAGGAGCGAAACTGATAGAGTCGCAATAATTAAGTGCTCAATCAGCTCATTGGATTTTTCTCCCGCAGTCGCCCCATAATCGCGGATGACAGTGAACTCAACATCCTTAGGTAATTCTGATTTAAATGTTTCAACTCGTTTTAAAATATCTTCGGAAAGTGAAACGACATTAGTTCCTTTTCGCTTAGAAAAGCTGATCGTCACAGCATTTTCACCATCAATCTGATGATCTTTGTCAAAAAGGCTTGAGATGCGTGTTCGCTCCTCTGGGCCATCGATGACTTGTGCGACATCTTGAATTTTAATAATTTTTCCTGCTCGAGAACCAATGGCCAAGTTTTTCACATCAGAAAGTGTAGAGAGCTTCCCACCGACTTCCACATCAAACAGGCTTGTTTCAGACCAGTTCTTACCAGCTGGCAAAAGCGCATGATTCATCTTAAGTGTTTTTTGGATGTCATCTAGGTTGACAGAAAAGGACGAAAGTTTTTTGGAATCAGCTATGACTCTTAAGCTTCGTTTACGTCCACCCAGAAGCTCCACTCGACCGAGATCTGGTGTACTAGAGAGTTCTCGCGCCAAAGGAGCTATCAGGCTTCTTAATTCAAAATCATCTTTCGTTTTCGAACTGAACGTCAGAGCAAGAAATGGGACATCATCGATGCTATAAGACTTCACTTCAGGCTTCATCACATTTGAGGGGAGTTCATTCATAAGAATCATTAATTTATGATGAACTTTTACTAAAGACGGCTCAATCGGTTCATTCACCTTAAAGCGAACTGTCACAAGCACACCATGAGGCTGAGTTGCTGAATAAATATACTCTACTCCATCAAGTCCCCACATCGCTCGTTCAACGGGCTCCGTGATATTGCGTTCAACTTCCTGTGCTTCCATACCTGGGGCCGGAATCATCACATCAATCATGGGAACAGTAATCTGAGGTTCTTCTTCTTTCGGTGTTAAGTAGACTGAGGCGAGTCCCAAAAGTAGACTCACAAGAATGGCAACGGGCGTGAGTTTTGACTTAACAAAGGTTTCGGCCAATTTCCCTGCAAAACCTTTTTGTATTTTGGGCAATTTCATAGGATCCTTATTAATTTTTCATTTGATAAAGGCGAGAATTGATATCTAAATATTGAGTCAGGGCCAGGGATTTATTTTCTAATAAATCCACCCGACGATTAATCACTTCAGCTAGCTGTAAGGCATTCATCATACCCGACCCAAAGAGCTTGACCGCATTTTGGCTTTGCTCTTCTAAAAGAGAATCACTTTTATCAATCAAAACGAGATTTTTTTCCAGTGTTGTTTTCGATTCCGACAGTTGAGAGAGCATAATCTGTTCTTCTTGCTTATAAGCTTGAAGCTTTGCTTGTGCCGCCATAGATTTGGCATTCGCCTCTCCAACACGCCCATAGGAGTCACTATTAAAGAGATCCCACATGACATACAGTCCATACGCCTGGGAGGTCGCTGTGTCTCGATTCCCACTATATAAATTGTTTTGCGCAAAAAGCCCTATACGAGGGAGGAAACGGGCCTTCTCCATATCCTTCATTTCCTCCAAAGTTCTCACCTTTAATTCCTGCGAGAGAATCATTGATGAATACGAAGTAGAAGTTCGGGCAGAAAGATTTTCAGCAATAAAGTCAGTCACTTTTTGTGTGGTTGCTGGTGTCCAGGCTTCAGCATTTTGTCTTTTGGTATTGATCCAGTTTTGAGCATTGCCTTTTTTAAGCTCTGTCTCAGATAAAATACCCTCAATACGATTCAGAACACCTTTGAGACCTAACAATCCAGAGTAGCCCATAGGATTACTTTGAGAGCCTACTTGATAGGACTTTAAGACTTTTTCAAGTTGCCCTTGAAGACTTTTTAAGCGGTCATTCATCTGGGTGCTGATAAGTACAGTCCCATATTGGCGAGAGAATTCAGAGTATTCTTCTGATTTTTTTGCCTTCAATTCCATTTCCGAAGATTTCACCAAATGATCAAAGAGTGTGCTTTGCGATTGTTTCATTCCACCTTCGTAAAGAGGCAAATCGATCCCAAGACTTCCGAAGCGGAAAATTTTCTGCCCGGGACGATTTAAGACTGAAGGATTAAAATCCGCTTGCTCGACAGCTCGCTGACCTAGTTGATTAAAAAAGACTTGAGTCGGATCATTGGTATTAAACCACTGGCCACTGACATAAGCTCGTGGAAGCCAGTGCCTCTCAGCCCGGGCTAGCCCTTGCTCATTGGCTTCTTTTTCTTGTCCCAAAGACTTTTGCTGATAAGATTTCTGGAAAATTTCTCCCCAGAGTTCATCCACTGTTTTGACGTTCGCTTCAGAACTTAAGGAAACACCCATGAAACATAAGATTGTAGCCGTTTTTAAATGCTTCATAGACATCCTTAGCCGCAGCAGCTTTTTTGGTTATCATTTGAACAACAACTCTCAGTCATCTTCTTGTTGTTCCACGGCATTTTTTGAAGCATAAAAACCATCGGACAATGGCCAGTCCAACCAGCCAAGGCTAAACCGCCACCTACGAATAGAGCAAGGTACACAAAGTTAGGACTTACATAATGAAACCCAAGGAACCCCAAAAAGATCATGCTTGAAGCGACAATTTGTACTTGGCGCATAATAGGAAAAATCGAACCTTTTCCTCTCAGCGCTTTGCCTTCGGATTTCCATTTAAGGATCCCACCTTCATAACAAGTAAACTGGTTATGATTCACATCAAGTTTTTTAATTTCATTGAGTGCAATTTTGGCACGATTGCCAGAGCGACACATGACAACAACTTCTTGACCATTAAGGCCCTTGAGAATTCCTGGCGCCACAAGATCGAACTCAGATAAAGGGCAACAGATGGAATCAGGTATATGTTCGGCTTCAAACTCATTTTTTTCACGTACATCCAAAATCACCATAAAAACCTCGCTGTTCGATTGACACTTTAATTAATCCTATATTACAATTCTATAATATAATTTACAACACATTAAAAAGGTTTTTTATGAACATTTTGTCTCAGTATTGGCCTCTGCTCCTGCTAACACTTTGGTTTACTTATAAATGGTGGAGTTCAAGAAAAATTGTTTTAATGCTGCCCGAGCTCAAAAAACGCGGTGCTGTTATGATTGATGTGAGATCTCCAGGGGAATATGCTTCAGCTCATGCACCAGGAACCTTAAATATCCCTTTGCAAGAAGTGCATTCGCGTCTGAGTGAAATTCCCGCGAATGTTCCTGTCGTTGTGGCCTGTGCTAGTGGGACTAGAAGTGGTATGGCAAAAATGGTATTTAAAAAAGGTGGCTTCAAAGAAGTTTATAATATTGGAACCTGGACCAAATTTAACTCATAGGATGTTTATGAAAAAAATTCTCAAGAATTACTTACTCCCTCTGGTCTTAAGTATATTGGTCTTTCAAATGTTCTTTAGAAATCAGGCTGAAGCCGATGCCAGAACATCTTACGATCAACTGATCACCGGGAAAGCGATTTTTGTCGACGTTAGAGAAGAAGCAGAAGTCAAAGAAGGGATGATTAACGGAGCCTTATGGTTTCCTCTTTCACAGATTGAGAA
>CANFNX010000136.1 GCA_947448495.1 Bacteriovoracaceae bacterium
ACATATGCGCGACGATACTCTATTGAGAAAACTCCAGGGAAGTTCAGTGACAGAAGCCGTCATACCGTCCTGCGAGTTCACCATACGCAGTGCGATGACTTCTTCGTAAGCTCTCCCATCGCCCTTCACTCCCACAGTTTTGACAGGTAAAAGAACTGTGAAGGCTTGCCAGGTTGAATCATAGAGCTGGTGGGATTTAAGTTCTTCAAAGAGAATTTGGTCAGATTCTTGAACTTTTCTAATAGAATCTCTAGAAAGTTGACCGAGAACTCGAACTCCAATTCCTGGCCCAGGAAAAGGATGCCTAAAAACCCAGTCTCTCTCAAGACCCAGATCCATTCCCATGGCCCTGACTTCATCTTTAAAAAGATAGCGAAGTGGCTCAAGAAGCTTAAGCTTCATGCGCTCTGGAAGTCCCCCTACATTGTGATGGGATTTGATCGTGACAGACTTTCCCCCTTTTTTGTGAGGAGAAATAGACTCAATCACGTCAGGGTAAAGAGTGCCTTGAAGGAGGTATTCAAATTTGATTCCATGATTTTGCTCGAATTCATGGACTTTGCTTTCAAAAACCTCAATAAAAGTCTTACCAATTGTTTTTCTCTTATCCTCTGGATCCTTATCGTCCTTCAGAGCATTGAGGAACAAATCCGTGGCATCGATCACTTCAATATTGAGAGACGTTTTTTCCTGTAGCATCTTAATCGTATGAAGATCTTGTGGTCGCAAAAGTCCATTGTTCACAAAGAAACAGTAGAGATCTTTACCAATAACTTTTTGAACAAGAGTCGCGGCGACAAGAGAATCTACCCCCCCAGAAAAGGCACACAAAACTTTTGACCCTTTCACCTTAGTCACTTCCTCTAGACAAGTCTCCATCATCGTATTGGATGACCAGTCAGTGACAAGTTCAGCAACATTATTAAGAAAAAAAGATAGGATCTCTTTTCCATGAACGGTGTGATGAACTTCTGGATGAAACTGAAGGCCTAAGATTGGACGATATTCGTGCTTAATTCCTGCCGTAAGACCATTCTCACTTTCAAATATCAGTTTAAAATCTTTTGGTAACACACTCACATGGTCAGAATGACTCATCCATACATCGCTTTCAGATGGGCAATGAGCAATGGTAAAACCTTTTACACATTTGAGTTTCGCTAGTCCATATTCGCCTTGAATCCCCTTCTCCACTTTGCCACCAAAGAATTGACCAAGAATCTGCATGCCATAGCAAATGCCAAGGATAGGTAATTTCGGATCAGCAAAAAACGGAGAATAATCCGTCTGATCTTCAAATACAGACTGTGGTCCACCAGACAGGACGATCGCCTTCGGCTTATGGGTTTTAATTCTCTCCAGACCATCTTCAAGAGTGATGATTTCAGATGTAAAACCGAGTTCTCGAAATTTCCGAGTAATAAGCTGAGTGTACTGAGAACCAAAATCAATAATCCAAACTGAACTTTTCATCATTAAACCTGTCGATAGTTAGGAGCTTCTTTAGTCACAAGCACATCGTGAGGATGAGATTCTTTTAAAGAAGCTGCTGTAATTTTTAAAAACTTGGCGCGTTCACGCAAAAATTTCATGGAAGGCGCACCCACGTACCCCATTCCCGCTCTCACGCCTCCGACGAGTTGAAAGAGGTTGCTTGAAAGGGAGCCGCGATAAGGGACCTGTCCCTCAATGCCTTCTGGAACAAGTTTAGAGACTTCCTCGACTGCGCTCTGGCCGTACCGATCTTTTGATCCTCGCTCCATGGCGCCCATTGAGCCCATCCCTCGATACATTTTATAAGCACGACCTTGATAAAGAACCATCTCTCCAGGAGTCTCATCACAACCCGCAAAGAGTGAGCCAATCATGACAGAACTCGCTCCCCCTGCAAGGGCCTTCATAATATCACCAGAGAACTTGATTCCACCGTCAGCGATAAAAGGGATACCGGCCTTATCACAAGGAACGCGGCAATCAAAAATGGCTTGCATTTGAGGCACACCAATACCAGCAATCACCCGTGTGGTACAAATGGAACCAGGGCCAATTCCAACTTTGATTCCGTCAACTCCAGCAGCAATAAGATCCTCACAGGCTTTTGCCGTTGCAACATTTCCTGCAACCACATCAACATGTGAATTCATTTTCTTAATACTCTTCACCATCTCAATTACGCCCTTCGAATGACCGTGGGCCGTGTCGATGACTATCGCATCGACGTGAGCACGAATCAGAGCTTCAGCACGTTTAAGTTCTTTTTCACCAACACCACAAGCAGCAGCGACTCTTAATCGTCCATACTGATCTTTGTTCGCGTTAGGATATGCAATCGTCTTCTCGATATCTTTTATCGTGATGAGGCCTTTAAGTTTTCCATCTGAAGAAATGACTGGAAGTTTCTCCACTCGATGATGATGAAGGATCTCACGAGCTTTCTCAAAACTCGTTCCTTCAGGAGCTGTCACGAGATTCTTAGAAGTCATGACTTCTTTGACTTTTTTATGAACATCACTCACAAATCGCAAATCGCGATTGGTGATCATCCCCACTAATTTTTTTTCCGCATCAACAACAGGAAATCCTGAAATTTTGAATTTTTTCATCAAATCAAAGAGTGCTGAAATGGACTGATCGGGCGTGACAGTAAAAGGGTCTAGAATCATACCAGATTCATATTTTTTAACCTTTTCAACTTCAAAGGCCTGCTCATCTGGAGTTAAGTTTTTATGAATCACTCCAATTCCCCCTTCTTGGGCCATGACAATCGCCGTACGCGACTCAGTCACGGTATCCATGGCTGAGGATGCGATGGGAATATTCATGGTGATATTGCGAGAAAACCGGGTTTTTAAGTCAACTTCTGTCGGAAGAACTTCAGAGTAGTTTGGAACAATGAGAACATCATCATAAGTGAGGGCAGTCTCTTGAGAATAAAACATAAACCTATCCTTTTTGATTACTCAAAAAGGATAGCCGATTTATAAATTTTTTGCAGTTATTTACTAGATACGAAGAACATACCCTAAGTTCTTGAGGGTTTTAATATGGGTCGAAAATGGCTTTAATTTCCGACGTAAGTTAGAGAAGTGAGTATCGAGGTTATTCACCTCAACATGGACATCCTTCCAGAGCATTTGGATCAAATCATCCTTGTGAATCACTCGGTTTGGATTTTGCGCTAAGACCACTAACAGTTGATACTCTTTAGGAGTCAGGCGAATCATTTCGCCATTTAAATTCACTTGGTGTCCATCTAGATCGATCACCAAATCTTTAAATTTGAGAATTTTATTATTTTGTAAATTGCGCTTACTGAGTTGAATGCGATTACGAAGTCTCGCCACCAACTCTTCAGTCTGAATAGGTTTGATAAGAAAATCATCAGCACCAATTTCAAAACCTTTTAAGCGAGTAGAAAGATCTGCATCACCAGTTAAAAATAAAACAGGAAGATTGTGTTTACTTCTTTTGAGTTCTTCGTACATCTGAAAACCATCTTTCCCTGGTATGTGCAGATCCAGAAGAATGGCATCAGTGTGGTTGTTGCGAACAAAGTCTAAACCTTTATCTGGTTCAGAGAAGAGTTCTAAATTAAATGAATCCGAGAGTGTTCCAGAGAGGGCCTCTAAGAGGTCACGATTGTCGTCAATGATTGTCACATGCATACGATTTTTTCCCATTTACTTATTTTAAAGCAGATCAATGAATAAACGAAATCAGAGCTAAATTCAAAATAAAAGTGATCGACGTGAAAAAAGGCAACCCCCAGTAAAATGGGGGATGTGCATATGTAGTTGTGCGGGGGAAGTTATGTCAAGGTCTAGTAACTTTGCAAATCGTGAATGAGATTCTCTAACTCTTTCGTATGTTTAGGCTGGGAATCTTGATTTTTCCTTAAGGTTTCAGTGAACTCTGGATCAACTGTCACTTCACTAGCAATCTTTTTTGGCGCTTCTAAGACAGGAGTCTTGATAATCGAGGCCGGTGTTCGAGGAACATCTTTAGATTGGCTTAAGGTTGGAGTAAATCCATAGAAGTGAATAGGCACTGGCGATGACTTAACTTTTTTATGAAAAATCTTTTTCTTAAAATATTTGTGAGCACTTCCCAATACAGATGCTGGTCTTCTTGAAATAGGCTGACCATCTTTCAAAAAAACAATTTCTCCTTTTTGGATTTCCGCACCGCTTGGAGAACTTGCTTCCTCGTCCGAAGCTATAGCACGAGACGGGGCAGAGTCCATAACTGGAGACTGCAACTTTTCAGGCAGTGATTTAAATTCTGCCATCGCCGAGTTTAAAGAATTGAGTCCCACTTTCGTAGGGGCCCGAGGGACACCATTTTCAACATCGGGATCAATCATTGTGAATGTTCCACCAGTTAACGTGTACTTCATATTTCGATCGAGAACGTTTGATACTTCTACTTCACCATTTACAACTAAGACTTGAGTTTTGGATGATGCCTGATCAAAGGTCACAATAAATTCACCTTTCCAATAATCAACCATACCATTGGCGGTTACAAGCCCAAGTGGATGGCGAGAATTGAGAGACTGAATCCAGGCCTTACCTTTTTTTAACTGTACTGATTTATTAAAAAACTTTAAGTGTGAACCTGTGACAAGATGATAAGTGGCATCAAAATAATCATTCAAAGTGATCGAAGCATCTTCAACCACCATTATCTCTGTTTTTTCTTCCACATGGTCGTTTAATTTAAGAGTTTTTGTTGTTCCATCTGGAGAGACAGCAAAAACTTGTCCCTTCACCTCTGTGACTTGGGCCACTGGCTTAGCGAACGCAGTGACTCCAAAAACCAGCAGCGAAAAAAACAGACTACTTTTTAATTTTGTAAGAGATGTCTTCATAATACCTACTTAAAATTTTCCACTCTTCAGTGTTGCGATATTTCAATCTAAATTCTTCAACCGTCGTCAAAAACTTTTCATGGTGACCCTGATTATACTGGGCCAGTGCAAGCCACAACTTCGCTCCACGATAGAACTCTGACTTTGGATAGTTTTTAACTAATTTCTCAAGATGTTTTTCAGTCCAGTCATAACGTTTCCCTGTTTCAAAAGCAGCAACACCTGCTCCAAAAAGCACTCGATCACTGACAAGTTTGTGTTTTGGGAAACGATCAACAAGTTCATTGTAAAACTGTGCCGACTTTTCATAATTTTTAAAATGGAGTTCTTTTTCCCCTACTGCGAGAAGTTTTTCAGGTGTCCACTTGTAGACTTCATAGTTAACAAGATCATTTGTATTCACTTGTGGGATGCTCGCAATGGATCGCTTCGACTCAACTTTTGCTGGAGAATTGGTATTTTGCATTTGAGCAGAGAGAAATTTGTTTTTTGATTGGAGTTCTGAAATTTGATATTTGAGATCGGACACCTGTGCTTCAAGTAAGCGCTTATCTTTGGCAAGCACGAGGGCCTTCCTTTCATATTCAAACTGTGCATTCCACTTCGTGATGACGGCTTTATCAAGTCCACCATACTTCCATAGTGCGAAGACATAGCCGGATGCGATGAGGGTGAATACTAAAAAAATCTTCATAACCTAGACCTTCTTTTTTAGTCATGAACCACGCTCGTTTATCGGCAAGTCACAATGAACTCTTTAGAGCTAAAGATCTGAGACAAATTTGCCGATAAGATCTAGAGGGCCATAAAACTATGCTATTTCGATCACTTACAATCATTTTTATTCTCTTAAGCCAGCTCACTTTTGCTCAAGGAAGAAAACCTGCTGTGGAAGATTTTGTGGGGATAGAAGTTGAGCACCCTGAGACTACGCCCCAGGGTACAGAGAGCCTTTTTAATTTTGAAAAAGAGATCAAAACCTTTGAAACTCAAAAACAAGACTCAAAACTTGAGGCATCGAAGTCACCATCCACAAGTTCTTCATTAGGCTTTCCAGCAGTGCTGGGTATTCTCTTTATTTTGGGTCTACCAACGATGATTTGGGTGATGATTATGGGTCACTTAAAAAACAAGGCGCAAACAGAAAGTGCTTCAAATATAGAAGTTTTAGAGAATTATCGTCGTCAAAGAAAAGAAACGAGAAAAACCGAAGAGGAGCAAAGAAAAGCTTCCTAAAGTCTCTCCCACAATCCTTGTTTTTTATAGGTCATGATTCGCTGGATGTGGTTGTATTCAACAATAATATCTCTCACTCCATCATCATTAACGTCACGGACTGAAACGAGAAAATCCCTTCGCCAGTATTGTTCTCTCTGACCCTCTTTCTCTTGGAAGTGATGTGGTCCCATAGTCAAACTCAGCGTTGATAAATCGTTATTTTCAAAGCTTAGTAAAAAAATTCTAGCGGTAGAATCAAAACGTCTTCCTGAAGTTTTTCCTTCGTCTAAAAAAAGAAGCAAGACTTTCACTTTTGGTGAGAGATGAACAAATCGTATTTTATAGATATAGGACTCGCCTCCAGAGGCAAAAAGCTTACCTTCAAAAACTTTTCTTTGAGTGGTGTCTCGAATTTCTATCCAGTCCACCCCATCTCGTTTTTGAGGCTGAATAAATTCTTCAATGCCATCCCCATTCAAATCTAATTCGTAAGAAGCTCCCCTGACATTAAACTGATGCTCAGGTTCGGCCGTCACCGACTCAATCAGCTTAGGTAGCTCACCCGTAAAAATCTGACGATAATAGCGCTCATCTTGAGAAAAAGATGAAAAACTCATTAAGAATAGGCCTAAAATGACTAATTGCTGCACCATGAGTCCATTGTAACTTAAAGTTGCGTTTGTTAGAATGCCTGCATTAAAAGGAAAGGTTTTATCATGATTATTTCAGTCGGATTCGTGCGTTCTGCTAGCCAAGTTCTTATCCGTGAACTCGATTGGGTTCAAAATTCCATCGATTCGCGCTTAATAGACGTCACCGACCTCCCCGATTTTAATCTTCAGGCCCTCTTTATCGACGATAATGACCACTTTAGCTCAATGGTGAGTCTCCTCGAAAAGGAAAAAGCTTTCTACCCTATCCTAGACGCCAAAGATGAGTCGCTTAGTTTTACTAGCTTTGAAAGTCTTGCACCCCAGGCCTTTAAAGATCTCTACCTGAAAATTTTAAACCGCTGGACTCTTCATCAAAATTTTAATTCCCTAGAAAATGTCTGGAGTCTTACAAATCATTTTCGCGATCTTTGGAAAAAAGATCGCCTCAGTTTTTTTGAGGAAATGTGGTACTGGCTAAAAAGAAATATTGGTTCAGTCGACATGACTATCATTTTCAATGATGTGGTAAAATCAGAAGAAAAAGATGAAAACAATGAAAAGAGAGAGCGCCCAAAACTTGTCCAATCAATTCTGAGCGGGAGTAAAAAAGGTCATTTTCAACAAGGTGGAGCAAAAGAAAAAGAATTGATGCAAAACTACCTTGATAAATTCCATGACTCTTTTGAAATTACAGAGTTCCACCCTACGAAAGGCCAATTTGTAGCGACAGCACAGATTGAAAGAAGCCCAATCATTTTTATGGCCAGAACCGCACAGCTCAATCAACTTCAGCGCTCAATTCTAGCAGCTGTTTTTAATGGTCTTCAGAATTAGAAATTAACGGCCAAAACCTTTTAAAGGCTCTCCACCTAATAAGTGGAAGTGAGTGTGAAAGACGGTTTGCCCACCGTTGGGTCCCATGTTAGTGACAACCCGAAATCCGGTCTGATCGAGCTTCTCATCAACAGTCACTTGTTGAATGGCCGAAAAGATATCAGCGAGCTGTTTCCCATCAGTAAGAAC
>CANFNX010000137.1 GCA_947448495.1 Bacteriovoracaceae bacterium
GGAAGAAGAACTGGCCAATGTTGTCCGCTCTTCAGCTGATCGTGGGACGATGATTCATGCTCAGATTGCTAAGGGGATTGAGCGAAATTTTGTTGTCCCTTTAGAAAGTTTTCATTCTGAACAAAAAGCACCGATTGAGTGGGCCCTCAATGAACTCAAAGTCCTTGCTTCAGACTTTGAGCTCATCCCAGAAAAGCCGCTGAAGTTTAAATTTTTTAATTTTATGATTTCGGGAATTCCGGATTTACTTCTCATGCCTAAGGCCAATCAAAAAGCTCAGATTTGGGATTTTAAAACTGGCCGGATCACTCAGGAAAATTTAGCTCACTATTGGGTCCAACTTAAAGTCTATGCCTATGCTCTTTTTCAACTCAAACGGCTCCCTCTTAGCTCTGAAATCGACCTAAAACTGGTGTTTGTGGATCAAAAACAAACACTCCAAGAGTCCATCAGCTTTGAACAATGTCAAACTGAGCTCTATCCACTGTGGCGCTCGCAAAATGAGCCATGGAAAATTAATTCCGATCATTGCACTCAATGTCCTTATGGTGATATTTGCCCTCGTTAAAACGGGAACTTGCACCTCTCCTTAGGCGTGTTAGAATTTTATTAGAATTAAAGTTTAACAAGCGAAGTGAGCATGATGAAAAAATTCTTGGCCATCTTATGTGTTCTTTTTTTTAGTGGCGTAATTTATGCCAATGAAAAATCTCTCTATAACTTTTCGTGGTTAGATAAGGACAAAGAAATCTATGTCCTTCAAAATCGAAGATTTCGTAAAGCTGGCACAATGTATGTGGGTGCTAATGGTGTAAAGACCATTAGTGGAGCTTTCATTGATTCTTATGGTGGGTCCGCCCGTGCCGGATTTTTCTGGAGTGAAGACTGGGGAATCGAAGGTGTTTTTGGAAAAAGTTCGGGGTCAAAAAATAGTACTGCCAAAGGTGTAGAGCAATCAGGATCTACAGGTTTTTATCGCAAAATAGATACTTATTCAGGTGCTATGTTAATGTGGTCACCATTTTATTCAAAGATTAACACCTTTAACCAAGTTTTCTACTATGACTGGATGTTTGGTTTAGGTGTTGCAAGTATTAAGACCTTAGATAACCGCTTAGAATTACCAACAGTGAAAAGTTCTACTCTTACGAGTTCAAGCATGCTGGGAGTTTTATGGAATACTGGCCTTCGGGTTTATATCAACGATAGCTGGTCCGTACGAATTGATTTTACTGGCCTACATGCTAAACCAAAATCTGGAACTGTAAGCTCCGGAACGGGAACAATATCTACTAGCACCCTGTTTAGTAACTACGATTTAGGTGTTGGTCTCAATTACGCTTTTTAAAAATTATTTAAAAAAGGAGAACACGGATGTTCTCAAAAATAGTTTTCGCTTTATTGCTCTCAACTTCGGCTATGGCCTCCTATGAGTCAGCAGAAAAACTCTATGGACGAGGCACGATAAACTTGAGTGGGTATCGTAAAACCATCATTGAACTCGTGGATGGAGGCTATTATTTTTCTGCCATCCCTTGGATGAAAAATTTTCTGGTGAAAAATGATCGCGCTTTAGATGATGAGCTTGAAGCGGCTTTTGATACCATGCTGTATCACACAGGTGTTAAGCCATTTGAGTCACTTCCTTACAATATTCTTGCGCGGTCCCGTTCAGGAAATATTCGCTACATTCTCGCCAAGATGTTATTTAAGACTGGGAATTTGAATGAAGCGATCGATCAACTGGATCACGTGGATGCGGATCATTCGGCTTATCCTTTCGCTGCCAATATGAAGGGGACGCTTTACGCATCGTTGGGGAATCAAAAGCAAGCGGAGACTGCCTTCAAAGATTGTGCTAGAAGCTCTGATCGAGAAGCCAAAGCAGCACCATCGCGTGTCCAACATGAACAGCTTCTATTAAATCGAGATTATTGCCTTGCTGGGATGGCAAGAGTTCAATTTGCAAGTAAGCACTATCAGCAAGCAGATCTGAACTATTTAGACATACGAAAAACTTCTTTTGTATGGCCTGAAATTCTTTTTGAAGAGGCGTGGAATAGTTATTATCAAAAAAACTACAACCGAACACTTGGTAAGCTTGTCTCTTATAAAGCACCTGTTTTTGATTTTATCTTCAAGCCAGAAATTGAAGTGCTTAAGGCGCTCACTTATATGAAGATGTGTCTTTATAATGATGCGCAAAAAGCAGCCGATGACTTTTACAATGATCTTCTAAATCCTTCTAGGGAATTAAGAAATTTTCTTAACGCCCGCGGAAAGGACTACAGTTACTACTATCATTTAATGGCCGATCATGAGGATGGTCGACAACTCCCTCTGGGGATCGCTGCACCTATTTTAAATTCTGTCAGAAAGGATGGTGCTTTCGTCGAAATGAAGGGAGCACTAAACTCAGCCTTGGCAGAGTACAATACGTTAAGAAAAAAACAGGATAGTGGTTTTCGTTCAAATCTTATTCAAAATATGAAAGTGGTTTTGGACGAATATAAGACTGTTATCGGGGCGTATGTTCGTGCCGGAATGGTGAGTAAGTACGCAGAACTTTATCAAGCTTTTCAGAGCATGAGTTACATCAAACTTGAAATCCTTGCCATTAAAAAAGAGCGTCTCTACCAAACCGACACTCAAAATTCTGCTGGTAAGCGCGGTGATGTGAAGTACATTGATCGCAATGATAAGCAGTATTTCTGGACTTTTAATGGAGAGTTTTGGGCCGATGAGTTAGGGGATTATGTATTTGCCTTGAGGTCTGAATGTTAAAATATGCATTAGTTTTATTATGTTTAAGTCAACTCAGCTTTGCTGAGAAACTTAGTCTAGACGCTCGTAGAAAGCAGATCCTTGAAATTGTGGATCAAGAGCTTTCCGAAGTGACTCGTTTAGCGAAACAGGAAAACTTTGGATCTCCTGACACCCTTCTTAGAGTCTCTGAACTTAATCTTGAGAAGGCTAGACTCTGGAGAGAACAGGAGAACGAGCAATACTTATCGATTCCGCCCGAAGAGCGCCGAGGGCTCACAAAATCCGATTACTTCAAGAAGTCTGCCCAATACTTTGATGCGGCCAATGATGCTGCGGAAATCGTGGTAAAACGTTTTCCCACTTATAAATCAATTGGTGAAGTTTATTATATTCTTGCCTATAACCACAAAGAGCTTGGCCATAATGATTTGGCCCAAAAATACTTTCAACTTTCTTCAGGGAAAAATCCAAGTAATTCAAAAATTAAGTTCAAATCAAATATTGCACTCGCTGATTATAACTTTAACGCCCATAAATATGCAGAAGCGATTCCCTTGTATGAGTCGGGGCTAAGTAAAATTGATGAGCGATGGTGGACTAAAGATGCTTTTAATCTGGCCTGGTGCTATTACCGAACACAGCGCTATGATAAAGCGATTGATCTCATGCGTGAGGTTCACCGCAAAAGTTCAAGTGATAAATATATCAACATGAAAAGTAATGTTGAGCGAGACATTGGGATCTTTTATGTCGATTCTGGTCGACTCAATGATGCTGTAAATTTTTATGAATCACTAAAAATTAACTATACTGAGCAATTTGTAAAAATTGCTTCAGCTATTGTGACCCAAGGCCGATTTTCACAAGCTGAATCATTATTGAATCAAGCTGCGAAATTTGAAAAAGACCGTGATCGTAGAGCGACGATCTTTTTAGCACAATTAGATCTTTTCGATAAATATAATAAGATTGATGAGCACTTAGCCGCCTGTCAGGAATTGATGAAACTTCATGAGCAGAAGCCACTCAATGAAAGTGATCTCAAAAGATTTTCTTATCACGTGAATAAAAAAGCTGCGGAATTGCAAAAAGTCACAGTCTCCGGCACTTATAAGCAAGTTGCTAAAGTTCAGGCGCTGAAATCAGGCCAAGCAATTACCTATTTTGAGATTGCTGCGAAACTCAATCCTTCGCAGAAGGGTGAGAAAGTTTTCTATCAAGCTGAAACCGCCTATGCTGCTGGCGATTATGGGAAATCTCTTAGCTTATATCTTACCGCTTTTGATGATGCTAAAAAAAGTGGTGATAAAAAAATTCTTGGGCAAACGGTGGAAGGTATGCTCTCATCGCTTGGGCATTCAGATCTATCCAAAACGGAAGCTGAAAAATTTTACTCACCTGTATACACTCGCTACTTGAGCTTTGATCATCAGTCTGATCGGGCAAAATCTATTTATGTAAAATTATTTAATACTCAAGTGGACGGGGGAGATATGCCTTCCGCTGAGAAAACACTTGAAGCCTTTGCTGTTGATTTTCCTCAGGACTATGAAACCCAAGAGGGGATGCTCGCTAAAGTGATGGAGCATTATCGCTCCAAGAAAGACTATGGCAAGGTTAAGACTTACGTAGGTGACATTAATAGCGGAAAATTCAAAGTATCCAAAAAGTACGCCGATGCTCTACGAAGCCTAATGACAAAAATTCAAATAGAAGGTGTACAGCAATCCCTAGAAAAAGGGGAGAAGGATGTTGCTCTTAAAGGCTATCACAAGATTTATGAGAGCGAGGACAGCACTCCAAAAGCAAAAATTAATGCCGCTTATAACTTGTCTGCACTTTATTACGACATGGGCAACACTCAGCAAAGTTATATTTGGGGTGTGACTGCTGTAAAGGATATGGATGCGGCCGATGTTGTTAAATTCTCAGATTCCTATCTTTCCATAGCTGCGGGATTATTTTTAAAGCAACAATTTGAAACCTCAGCAGATCTTTCATACCGAGTGTTGGCAAAATTGTGCAAAGAAAACTCTTCTAATAAAACTGTCGCTTTTAAGAATGCCGCCTTTATCTCCTTGGCCAATGGAGACATTGAGAAATCATTAGAGATTAAAGAGTTTGGAAAAGGTTGCATGATCCCAGATGCTGCTGTTACCGAAGTAACTCTCGAAATTTTAAAAGACTTGCTCAAAGCAAAGAAATGGGAGCAATCAGAAACACAAATTTTAGAGTTAGAAAAAAACTCAAAGAATTATCCTCAGTTGATCAGACCCTATGAAGAATTAAGAAAGGTTTATATTAACTTGGGTGATCTTGCGAGGGCGAAAGAAATTGAAGAAAAACAAAATATTTTTTTCAATCAATCACGTTCTCAGAAATTAGATATTTCAGTTGATACACTCGATCTTATGGCATCAAAAATGATGAGTGGTCTCCTGGAGAGAAAGCAAAAGTTGGACTCATTAGAGCTGAAATTTCCAGAGGAAAACTTTAATAACGTGGTAAGAGCAAAATTACAAATACTTGATCAATTATCAACCCAAGTTAATACTATTCAGAAATTGGGGTCGGGTCGAGGGATAGTTGATGCTTATAAAATTGTCATTGAATCCTACGAGGGATTTGGTCAAAATCTCAAGAATTTTGTTCCGGAAGGGAAGGCCCCAGAATATGTCGAGTCTTTTCAAGCGGCGATGAGTAAAGTTTATTTACCAATATTGGATACCGCGCGAAAACAGCGATCTGAAATTAAAAAACTAATCATGGAAAATAAAATACTCGCTCGCTCAAACTCAAATGTGCTTTTTGGACAACAAGAGAGCTTTAAACGTTACTACACTACAAAGCAAGCGATCTTGATGGAGAGAGGAGGTAAGAGATGAAATATTTTATTTTTGGAACTCTTATTATTTTAGCAGCATGTTCCACGTCGAAAGAGAGTCGAAATGTGAATGCGCCTAAAGACGTCTCGAAAGATTCGTTCAAAAAAGAAAAAGTCCTATTGAACACTGAGGTGAAAGACTATATTAGCGAACATCCGAAAACTCTTAATCCGGCCTTACAGGATGAAACTTTAGATCGCTATACGACGGATGAACTCGATACCCTGTCAACTTCCAGTGATCCCCTTATTGCGATTTCACTAAGATGTTCAAAAAAAGATTTTGATACAGCCTATGGAGTTGCAGCGAAGAATTTTAATCGCTATCAAAAAATTCCTGCGTATTGGAATGCAGTGGCGAATTGCCATCTTTTGCAGGGAAATTCTCGTAAAGCACTTCTCTTTTATAATAAGGCACTTGAAGTGAGCCCGAATTATGTCCCTTCACTGAATAACATAGGCGTTCTTTACTCTCGCCAGGGCGAGGAGCAAAAAGCGCTTGTTGCTTTTGAGCGTGCCAATCAGCAGTCTCGATTTGCGAAGACTCCACGTTATAATTTAGCGCGACTTTATCTTCGATATGGATTGGTTGAATCAGCAATGCCTTTATTCCAGGGATTGTTAAATGAGTCACCAACTGATGTAGATCTCATTAATGCTGTTGGAAATTGCTATTTTTTCATGTCTGATTACCAAAAAGCCTACAGTCTTTTCGCTCAGATTCCGGCCAGTGCACTTCATCGTGCTGAATATGGATTAAATTTTGCAGTTACATTAAAAAAGATAGGGAAGACAAAAGAGGCCATGGGGATTTTTGATGACATTCAAAAGCCACAATCCTCTGAGTTAAAAGAGTACTACACAGTCATCGCTCAACAGCTAGGTATAAAATGAAATTAATTTTATTGTTTACGTTGATGTTTGCATCCATGGCCTACGGGGATGATAAAAAGACTATTCGCTACGAATACAAGAAATTGGAAAAATTTGATTTCGCTGAAATTGGAGTTGAAGGAGAAGCAGGATCCCCAGGGGATCTTTCCATTTCGCCCAGACTACGAAATGAATTTCGCAATAAGCTCCCAGAGCGTGAAAATTTTAATAAAGAAATGAAGAAGGCCATTGAAGGCATTCGATAGAGGAATTTTATGGATATCCAAAAAAGCACTCAACCCAAGATGTATGAGCTTCGCCCGACCAGCACTGGTGGAAAGATCAAGAGTGGTGTCTTTTCTAAAGGCCGATATCTTTTGGGACGTACGGAAAGCAGTGATTTAGTTGTGAATCATGATGCCATTTCGGCTATCCATGCAGTCATTGAAATTTTTGATGATCGTGCTGTTATTTATGATATGAATTCAACGAACGGAACTTATGTCAATGGTGACAAGGTTGTTGTTAAAGAAATTCGCCTAGGTGATCATTTTCGTTTAGCAGACGTAGAATTCGTTTTTATTTCCTACAATGTGGTTGAAACACTTCCACCTGTTTTGGATGCACTTGAGCCTGAGCATGGATCAGCTTCGGTTAAACTTCCTCCAATGCCAACGGAAATTACACCTCCCAAGCAATTACCAAAAGGTGTTCCTGCCGTTGCCGATGTTGCACCTTCGATTGTCTATCCTTTAGCTGCTGATCCGAAAGCTGAATTTAGTGAATATATTTTTGAAGATAAAGAGGATCTTTACCCTATCTTTAAATATGAATCAGCAAAGCAAGCCGTTGAAATTATCATTCTTTTTAAAGATCAAGTTTTTTCAGTTGATTACCTACCGGAAGGAAAATCGACATATTATATTACAGGGGTCTATCAATCAAAGGATGAAGTTGAATTTCCTTATCTTGGGAAAAATGAAAAATTTCCTTTCGTTGATATTCTTAATGGGTCGACGACAGTTCATACCCTCCCAGGTTTTGGTGTGTTCTACCTTAGCGATAAAAAGAAAGATACGGGCCATCAAGGAGCAACCGTTGATCTGAAAGGCCAAGATTTAGTTAGACTTCAAAAAGATGATCTCCAAATATTTGTACGAAATGTCC
>CANFNX010000138.1 GCA_947448495.1 Bacteriovoracaceae bacterium
ATAAATTCTTGCATGGAATCTCCCGAAGGCTCCACTCTCTATGTAAATTTGGAGCCCTGCTGTCACACCAATAAGCAAACTCCACCTTGTACACAACTTCTTATAAAAGAGAAAATTAAAAGGGTTGTGATTTGTAATCTTGATCCTAATCCTGCCGTTAATGGTAAAGGTGTGGACCAACTAAGATCAAATGGAATAGAGGTCGAAACCGGAATCCTGGATGAAGAAGGCAAAAAAATAAATGAAGTTTTTTTTCATGCTCAAATAAATAAACGCCCCTTTGTACATTTGAAACTTGCCTCAACTCTAGATGGTAAAATTGCTCTTCCCAATGGTGAATCAAAGTGGATCACTGGAAAAACGGCTAGAGAATTAGTTCATCGTATGCGTGCTGAACACCAGGCCATCATCGTTGGAGCGGAAACAATTAGAAAAGATAATCCTAGTCTCAATGTTCGTCTTGAGAACTACAATCGCGAGCAACCCCACAGAATTATCTTTACCCGATCTGGAAACCTGCCAGAAAACTCATTTGTTCTAACCGACGAACTAAAGGAAAAAACGTTGGTTTTTAGTTTTATCAAAGCGAGTTTCCCCCTACCTGAGAAAAATATCATTCAGATCCATAATCTAAATGAGGCCATGGATTATTTATTTGAAAAAAAAATCATCAATTTATTCCTGGAAGGTGGACCAACATTGGCGTCTGCTTTTTTGAGACAAAACCTTATTCAGCGACTTAGCTTATTTTTGAATCCCAGTCTTCTTGGGGGCGGCAAAAGCACCTTGGAAGACTTCGGGGTCACAGAACTAAACCTTAGACCAAAACTGACCAACGTAGAAACTCAATGGCTAAATGGTGATCTTTTAGTAACAGGAAGACTATCCTAAGGAAAACTTATGTTCACTGGACTCATTCAAGAACTTGGAACTATCGTATCTGCAACTCAAAACACAGAAGGTAAAGAATTCGTTATCCGGGCGCCTCATCTTATTAAGGACATTCAGATCGATGACTCGGTGGCGACCAATGGCTGCTGCCTCACCGCAACTGAAATTAAAGGCGATACATTTAAAGTCCAAGCGATTCACATGACTCTGCAAAAAACATCCATCGGTTATTTAAAACCAAACGATAAAGTCAATTTAGAGCTCTCTTTGCGGCCAAATGATCGTCTTGGTGGGCATTTTGTCCAAGGCCATGTAAATGCTTTAGGTAAAATAAAACAAATTAAAACGATTGGAGATAACTGGGAAATTGAAGTTTCCATTCCCAGGGAGCTTCGCAAGTACATGATTTCCGAAGGGTCTATTGCGTTAGATGGGATCAGTCTAACAATTGCCAAACTTACGGCCGAGAGTCTAACTGTGGCGATTATTCCCCATACCCTTGAAAAGACTTCATTAGGTTTAAAAAAGATTGGTGATCACCTTAATATCGAGGTAGATATGATCGCAAAGTATATCGAAAATTTTATCCGTTTCGATAAAGGCCCAAAAAAAGAAGAATGGGCCAAAAATTTTTTTGATGTGAAATATGAAGACTAAAGACTTACGTCCTCTAGACTCCATTGAAGCTGCCTTAGCCGATCTCAAGCTAGGGAAGATGATTATCGTCGTAGATGATGAGGATCGTGAAAACGAAGGCGACTTCGTGATGGCCGCGGATATGGTCACCCCAGAAGCGATTAATTTCATGGCCACCTTTGGCCGTGGCCTCATCTGCACGCCCCTATCGACAGAACTTGCGAAAAAATTTGATCTCCCCTTACAGGTTCAAACCAATACGGCTTCACTTGGAACGGCTTTTACCGTAACGATTGATGCCAAAGAAAAAATCTCTACTGGGATATCTGCCTCCGATCGTTCGCATACCATAAAAATTTTAACCGAATCCTCTACCAGCGCAGGCGACTTTGTCCGACCCGGCCATATTTTTCCCCTGATTGCTAAAGATGGCGGTGTTTTAGAGCGTCCCGGACATACTGAGGCTTCTGTTGATCTCTCAAGGCTATCTGGCTTTTCTGCTGTAGGTGTGATTTGCGAGATAATGAATCCCGACGGCTCAATGGCCCGTTTTCCAGACCTTTGTGACCTCGCTGAAAAACATAACTTAAAAATGATCTCGATCGCAGACCTCATCACCTTTAGAAAACTTTCTGAAAACCTAATTTCAACAGTTGAATCGATTCCGTTTCCGACGAAACTTGGTGACTTTCAGATGTATATTTTTAAATCGGAAGTGCTTAAACAAGAACATGTGGCGATAGTGAAAGGCCAACTTGAGCAGCTCCAAAATCCAGAAACACTTGTACGTGTACATTCTGAATGCTTTACCGGTGACATTTTTGGAAGCTTCCGTTGCGACTGTGGTGAGCAGTTAAGTCAATCGATGAAAGTCATTCAAGAAAAGGGTTCTGGCGCTATCATTTATCTGCGCCAAGAAGGCCGAGGTATTGGTCTGTTTAATAAGGTCAAAGCCTATCAATTGCAAGATAAAGGCATGGATACAGCTGAGGCGAATATCCATCTAGGCTTTCCTGTCGATATGCGCGATTACACGATGGCCTCCCAAATTCTTCGCTATTTTAAAATTGAAAATATAAAACTGATGACCAACAACCCTCAAAAGATTGAAGGTCTAACTAAACTGGGTCATCACAACATTCAGCGCTTTGCCCTTGAGATTGATGCCAATACAAAGAATGCTCAGTATCTGTTCACTAAAAAAGTGAAGCTCGGCCATCTGTTGAAGCAAAATCTTTTTAACCAATAAGTGAGTCTTATATGAAAATCGAAGGTTCTTTAAATGCATCTAAACTGAAAGTGGCCATCGTCTGTGCTCGCTTCAATGAATTTATTACCTCCAAACTTTTAGGGGGGGCCATCGACTGCCTCAACCGTCACGATATCAATTCTCAAAATATTGATGAAATCTGGGTGCCTGGTGCTTTTGAAATTCCAGTGGCAGCCTTGGCCTTAGCCGAGTCTAAAAAGTACGATGCCATCATTTGTTTAGGCGCCGTGATACGCGGGTCAACATCTCACTATGACTACGTATGCTCAGAAGCTGCTAAAGGTATCTCCCACGTTGGACTAAAGACTCAGGTTCCCACCATTTTTGGTGTTCTCACGACAGACACCATTGAGCAGGCCATTGAGCGGGCCGGTACCAAGGCCGGCAACAAAGGCTGGGACTGTGCCATGGCCGCTATTGAGATGGGCAACCTCATTCCGAAGCTTCAAGGGAAGTAATTGAAACCTTCATTGCTTCTTCTGCCCTTGATTCTGAGTTTTATGGCATCGGCGCAAACTGAATTAACTCTCCCTACAGATATCTATCATAACGAAGAACAAATTTTTTATTCTCATTCAGGTGATGGTGCCTTTGATAATGCTCTGGCCATGAACATTCATTATGGCCCCATTCAAAATCTTCGCCAGCAAATGAATAAAGCACTGGGAAAAGAATTAAATTATTTCAAGACCTGGAATGAAAACGGTGAAGCTCACATCACTGTGGTGACACCGGTTGAATATTTTGATGTACTCAAATCCAAACTCAACATGAAAGAGATTGATGGCATTGCAGAACGATATGACATCCAGTCCTCTCGCCTGACGATATTGGGAATTGGCTCAGCCAAAGTGACAATTGATGCCAAAAATGAAGAAACATTTTTTGTGATTGTGGACTCAGCTGATTTGAGACTCATTAGACAAATGATTTTCTACGAATTCACCCGTCGCGGGGGAGATCGCTCGGCTTTTGATCCCACCTGGTTCTTCCCGCATATTACAATTGGCTATACCAAAAGAGATCTTCATGAAGCCGATGGAGTTAAAAAAAATTTGAAGTACTCTTTTGATAAAAGATTTAAACTTAAAATTCTCTCATCTAAATAGCCTACTTATAAGTAAATAAATGGCAGAACTCAAAATGGAAGTAAAGGTCAAGGCCATGCCGGTGACTCGAAATTTAAAATTTTCATTTATTTTGGAAACTCCATACGCATGAGAAATTCTTCCCACTAATAGCGCCCCACCCAAAAAATGGACCAAGTAGTGGGAAGCGCCGGATGTTTCCACCATAAAAAGTGAAATTAAGGCCAAGGGAACATATTCAGCAAAATTCGAATGAACTCTCATGGCCCTTAGCATTTGCTCATTTCCCCCGTCTCCAATTCCAATACGAAGCCGGCGCCTTAGACGCAGCGTGCGAATACTTAGAAAAACAAAAATAAAGGCCAGAAAAGAAGTGTAGAGTGATGTAATTGCCATTATTAACCTCAAATGGAAGTGATTCTAATGAAATTTCTTTTAAAATACCATTCAAACGTTGCTGCCCTCTTGCCATAACCCCCTATTTTCATTTATAACTAGCCCACACTTTTTCTTTGCGAGGACGCAGGCTCCCTAGGAGAAGTTTTTTATTTATTTGTTTCCTGCAATGCCTAAGGAGAATTTATGGCAAAAATCGACATGGGGCGCTCGCGCTTCAAAATTCAGCGCCGACTTGGTGTTGAACTTCCTGGTCTTGGTAAGGCCGGAGCTCTAGAAAGAAAACCGTACGGCCCTGGTCAGCACGGTATGCAACGTAAAAAGCTTTCGGACTTTACTGTTCGACTTCTTGAGAAGCAAAAAGTGATGTTCAACTACGGACTTCGCGAATCTCAACTTCGTAACTACGTAAAAAACTCTAAGAAGATTAAGACAGCATCATGGGTTGATACTATGATCATCTCTCTTGAATCTCGTCTTGATAACGTTGTTTTCCGTCTTAACTGGGCCCCATCAACTCCAGCTGCTCGTCAGATGGTGACTCATAAGCACATTAAAGTTAACGGTAAGACTGTTAACGTTCCTGCTTATTCAGTAAAACCAGGTGACGTTATCGAAATCACTGATACAGGTGCAAAATCTGGTAACTACCTACAAGCAAAAGTTCGCCCTCGTATCTCTTCAGTTCCAGCTTTCTTAACAAAAGAAGCATCTGGTGAGAAAGAGAAGGCAAAAATGGTTTCTAAGCCTCTAGCTGAAGATATTCCATTTGCTTTCGAAAAACGTCTCGTGATTGAGTACTACTGGAAAGTTAAATAATTCCGAAAGCCCTCGCAAGAGGGCTTTTTTTTTGCCTAAACCTTCGAATTCACTGCCTGAGCAATGAATATACAATTTTCTAAGAGAGTGAAGAAATTACCTGAAGAGGCCAAAAGGCTCAAAATAAGAGTAACATGGATGTAACAGGAGAATTCCCATGGCGTTCAAAGTCATCATAACCCTTATCATTTCTTTAGTTTGCCAAATCGCCCTTGCCAAGGAATTAATTGTCATATCTGACTTAGATGAAACTATCCGCATAGCGAACATCGAAAAAAAGGCGAAAGCAGCTGGTAAATTGCTACTCGGTGTAAAACCCTACGAAGGTCTGCGAGCAATTTACAATGAAATTAAGCTAAAAAATCCTGATGCAAAATTTTACTATCTCAGTAACTCGTATCCCTTTTTGTACAATGGACAAAAGTGGACCAAGAAGAATGGATTTCCGATTGGAACTGTTTTTCAAAGAAGCCTTAAAGATAAGTCTGCAACTTTTAAACCACGCAAACTAAGAGAGATTTACCAACAGTATCCCGCGGCTAGCTATTTAATGTTTGGAGACAATGTCGAAAGTGATCCTAAGTTCTACAGAGAATTTCTAGCTGAAACTAAAATTACGGATGTAAAAGTTTTTATAAGAGATGCTATGCTCATTTTCACTCAAGAACCGAACATGACATACTTCCAAACGGAAGCACAAATTACGGATGATTTAAACATGTCTCACAGTACGACAGTGCTGGTGAAGAATCTTCCCTTTAACAAACTGGTTCCAAAGTTTTTGTTAAAAAATTTAAAGCAAAGATTAATTAAAAGCTGCAGGAATGCATTTGCTCACTGTGAAGAACTTGCAGAAGAAAGAATTCTTGAAGTTATCGACCAGATCTCTTCACCATCTACAAAAGTTGCTGAAAGATAATTTAAAAAAACTCTAGGGCGAAACAAAAAATCTCGCCCTAGATGCCATATTAGAAAGGTTTAAAAGTCGCTTCAAGACAAAGAACGGTAGCATAAACTCCGGCCATAATAGGAACAGCAGCAATAAACTTCATCCATTTTGTCTCTTCTTTTAAATGCATGTAGTAGAAAGCAACAAGGAAAGCCTTTCCTACTGCCAAGAAAGTAAGGGCAGAACCCTTTTGAAATTTTGTCAGTGTCTTTAATTCAGCGGCCCAAATCTCTAAAGCCGTTAGGGCAGCAAGAACGATGAAAATAACAAAATATTCCTTTTTGTGACTTTTATGTTCATGATGACCATCTGAGTGCGCGTGATGACCCACGGATTACTCCTTCGTAGAAGGGCGATTAATTAAAAGCCCAACATCTATCATTAATTGGTTAATACTATTTTGTTCAAAGGCATAATAGCCCCTTACCCTATTTTCAGAATCAACAAGAACAATTTTCTCCGAGTGAGCAATGTCGAAAAGACTTTTCGGATTGCTCTCAACTCCAACCTTAAATCCATCTTTAAAAAGATTAAACATATAGGTCTTGTCTTTTCCCGTTAGAAAAGTCCAAACATGCGGATTAGCGTTTCTTTTCCTTGCAAGTTCAAAAAGAACTGTCTGATTGTCAAAATCAGGATCCACTGTGAAAGTGACAATGGCGACTTTTCGTCCAGTGCCCCTTATCCGTTTTTGTATTTTCTCAAGCTCCGTAAGCATTTTCGGACAAACTGAAGGACAACGAGAAAAAACAAAATTGGCCAGATAAGTTCTTCCCTTAAGATCCTTTGAACCGAAACTCTGACCATTCTCTGAGATCAACTCATAATCAGGCACATGAGAAATAATAGGCAACTCAGCTGGGAGAGTCCGATAAAGAGATTTATAAATCGGGAAAGAAAAACCAAAAGTAATAAAAAAGACCCAAAAGAGCTTGCTTCGAACCAAGTTCTCAATCAAGCTCGCTTTGCGAATAAATTCTGGTCCAGTCATAACTTCAGTACTCATTATTTTTGAGCGTCAATGGTCTTCATTAATTCATTTCGCTTAGGAAGATCATTTTTCAACTGACGAAGACTATCGACATAGTATGCAAGGGCCCAAAGCTCTTCATCAGTTACCACGTCTTTCCAGCCTGGCATTCCAGAACCTGTTACACCATACATAAGGCGCTGAACAATAGAAGGAACATCCGTGATTGAGCGAAGTTCATGATAAGTAAAATCTGGTGGTAAAACTTTATAGTTATATTCACCATCTTGAGTTTTGAGGTTGTAAAAAGTGGCATCAACTTCTGCACTTCCACCCATTTCTTTATTCCACTCAGTAATCTCAGCTTTTGTTGCATAACCACGGTGGCACTGGGTACATGCAGCTGTGATATGGAAAACTTTTTTCCCTTTTACAATAGCCTGGTGACGGTAAGTATCGCCGAATGGGTCAGCAGGTAACGCAAGCTTTGTACCAAGTACAGCATCTTTAACTTCCCAAACTTGGGGAGCAAAAGTTTTAATATACAGAATAACAGCATCTAAGCGCTCATCTGAGATA
>CANFNX010000139.1 GCA_947448495.1 Bacteriovoracaceae bacterium
AATCTACGACTCCGGCGATATCAAGGTGGGCCCACTTGATATCGTTCTTAATGAACTCTTCAAGAAAGGCTGCACCGATCGCTGTTCCTGCTCTCATTGGTGTTCCAATGTTTTTAATATCGGCAACTTTTGACTTAATATCTTGTCTCCACTCATTAATGATTGGAAGTTGCCACATGTACTCATCTTGATTCTTCGCAGATTCAAGAATCTCATTGATCCACTTCTGATCATTTCCAAGAATGGCACAAACTTGATTTCCTAAGGCAACAAGACAAGCACCTGTTAAGGTTGCAGCATCAATAATATAATGAGGGTTTTGATCACAAGCGTAGTCCAAAGCATCACCAAGGATCAAACGTCCTTCAGCATCGGTGTTAAGAATTTCGACTGTCTTGCCGTTTCTTGCCGTGACTACAGCATCTGGAAAAGTTGCGTGCTCATTTACCGCATTGTCTGTAAGAGCAACAATACATGTGATTTTTACCGGAGCTTTTTCTAAAACGGCAGCACGAAAGGCTCCGTAAACAGTGGCCGAACCACCCATATCATTTTTCATTCCCGCCATGCTGGTTCCTGGTTTTAAAGAGTAGCCACCAGTATCAAAGGTAATTCCTTTGCCAACGAGAGCAATGTGTTTTGTTTTTGATGTCGACTTAGTGGGCTCATAAGTCAGATGAACGAGGCGAGGCTCATAGGCCGAACCAGCATTCACTGAAAGAAACATACCCATATTTTCTTTTTGGATCTGAGCTTTATTAAGAATTTTGATTTTTACACCTTTCAAATTCTTTTTAACGTCAGCTTCAATGCGTTTAGCATATTCTTCAGAGTGAAGAACATTGGGAACGTCATTAATGAAATCTTTCATGACAGTAATAGAATCACAGATGTTTTTAGTTGAAGCCAGCGCCTTTTCAATTTTAAGCGAATTCTTTTTCTCTGTATGAGCAAGAATAAGTGAAAAATCATGTGGCTCTGATTTCTTAGATTTATATTTATCAAAGCTATAATCCGTCATATAGGCAGACTCAGCGATGACTTGAGCTGTTCGGGACTCATCACGGATGGTGTTAAAACCTGGAACATCAATTCCAATAGATGCAAACTTACTGCTTTTTGTTCCCTTAAGAATTTTTCCAATCACTTTTCTGATATCTTCAGCATGAAATTTTGTCTTGTCTCCTAGGCCAACAACCCAAACTGTCTCTCCAGTCGCGCCTGTGAATGAAATGGTCTCATCCTTGGCAGCTTTATAATTTTTTGCACTTTTTAAGTTTTGGAACTCTTCTTTAAGACCCTTGTCCGACCAGTGATCAATGGAAACAGTTGTTTCCGGTTTGGCCGTCTTAATTTTAGGGGTAGATGTTTTTTGGAACGCGGTTAGAATTTTTAACTCAGCAGCGAGAAATTGCTCACCGACAACGTCGAGCTTAATTTGCATGGGAACTCCTTTTTTTAGACCTCCCTATTTTGCCTTTTCTTGTATGAAAGGGGAACACTTGGTATCTTCTACCTATGAGACTTTTGTTACAAAGATATTTGGCCGCGCAATTTATTATGCCCATGGTAGTGAGTACGGTCTTTTTTATTTGTTTTCTCCTCACGTTTGAGCTTTTCCGACTCACAGAACTCTTAGTAACGCGTGATATCTCAATCCTCTTTACCCTTGGGCTCATCGGCAATATTGCCTTAACTTTTGTTCCGCTCTCCCTACCGATTGCAGTGTTTTTCTCAACTATTTATTGCTTAAATCGCCTTTCGGGAGATTCTGAGTACATTGCGATGCGTGCCAGTGGCCTGACCAAGCAGCGCATCTTATTGCCCTTTTTACTCGTTGCTGCTCTTCTTTCTTTTAGTGTTTATCACCTCAATCAAAGCTTGATTCCGTTATCCAATAAGAATTTCAAACGCAAAGTGAATTATCTCACTTCCAGTGGACTACTGGCGGGAATAAAGCCCGGTCAATTTTTTACACTGATTCCAGGCTTAACTCTTTTTGCTACCAACTCTACGAAGTATGGACGAAATTTGGATGAGGTTTTTCTTCACGTCAAACAAGAAAAGAAGCAGGAAGAAAAAATAATCTTCGCTAAGAGGGGAGAGTTAGTCTTTGAGAGGGATCCAAATTCTTTGACAGAAAAACTTACTCTGACTTTATTTGATGGGAACATCATAGGCCAGGATAGTAAGAAGGATATCGAAAAGATTCTTTTTTCCAAGTACATCTTTCCGGTGACTCAATCCCAATTTCAAGATCGATTTTCAGTCAAAGAAACCATGCTTTCTTCACATGAACTTGAAGCAGTCTTGAAGATGACCTTCCAAGAGGCCAAGAAAATTTATAACTTTAACGAGAAAGAATTTTTTAACGCCCGTTATGAGTACTGGAATCGTAAAAATGGTGCCCTTATTATCTTTATATTTTGTTTCTTGGGGTTCACCCTTGGTGTCACGGGTAATAGAGGAAAAGGTAAAAATGCTGGATTGACAGGCATCATGTGCCTAATCATTTATTATGCGCTTTTTTTCTCGCTAGTGAGTTTGGCCAATAAAAATAAAATACCGGTTCAATTGGCGGTCTTCTTTCCTGGTCTTATCTTGACCGCCATCGGAATTAGATTTTATAGGAAACTTGATTGGCAGTCGTAATCGTTACTGCTGTCTTTTCTTCAGCTCTTCTTCTTCAAGTTCCATGCGTTTGATGTACTCCTCAGAGGTATAAAGGATATCATCCTTGGCCTTTGGGAAGAGTGGTTGCATAAACTTAGAGTTACTTTCTTCCGGAAAGACTAGAGTTTTAACACCGGACTTGGTCGGAGTTTCAATCAGGAAGTTGTTGTAGAAAATTTTCGTGACATTCACATTTCCAAGAAAAAGTCTGATCTCATTGCCTTGAAGGAATAGGTCATTGCCTTTATTGATAATGGCGCTACTAATAGGGTTCGCATCTATCTTGTAACTAACCCAGGTATTCCCATCAAAAGCTCTGATATAGACATTCTGAAGGCTAGAGTTAAATGAACGCTTAATATTTTCAGGCAACATTGCCGTGTCATTATTTTCCGGAGCATCTGTTTTGACCTGAAACAATTTACCTTTTAATTTTTTAAATTCAATCGTTGGAAAATTTCTTTCAAATTCAACCGGCTTAGGTTCCTCTTTTGGCGTTTCCGCAATGACCGAGCTCTCTGTTGTCTTTGAATCACTTGGCTGATCAGATTTTTTTACTTCTTGGGCCGGTGGTATCGGTTTAACTAAGGCAGAACTAGAAACAATTTTTGGTCCTAAATCAGAATTTTTTTGATTTTGAACTTCACTTTCAACAATGGAAGAGATGAGTTTGTAGCCACCAATGAAAAGCACAATAACCGTGACCAGCACCACCACGGGGAGTGCCGATTTCGTATTCTCAATAATCGAGTCGCTATTTTCAATAACGTCTTGTGGAGTTTGTATTTCTTCATTGGGATTTGTGGGCGTTTTAGGAGCTACAACCGAAGGAGTGTGAGTCATCAACTTTGTATGATTAAGCGCCGGAAATGGTTTCCCCAAAATTGTTTGGTAAGTGTACTCCATATTCAAGATAGCTTCATGGAGTGGGAGCCCTAGAACCTTTACGTAGCTTGTAACGAATCCTTTGATATAGGCAGCACTTGGCAGATGGTCGAAATCGTTGGCCTCAAGACTTTTGAGAATATTTACACTAATCTTGGTCTTCTGAGAAAGCTTCTCTAAGGAATAGTTTTTATCCAGGCGCTTCTGCTTTAAGTAATCACCTAAGAGTGTTGGCCCAGAAATATTTCCAGAATCCATGTTGTTGTCTTGGTTCATGATTTCCATCCTTGGTAATCTTAGAATTCTGGAGATTCAAACATCTTCCGTGATGCGTGCGAATCTTGAATCGTATGATTTTGTTCAATTTGATTTACTTCAACCATTTTACGTCGGGCCTTAAGGGCGTATTCGGATTTTCCGAATTTGGCATCAATTTCATCTAGCTTCACGCGTGCTTCATTAAAGCGCTTGAGCTCAATGAAAGTGAGAGCTTGGTAATAGATGGGAGCAGGAGCTTCTGTGCAAGTCCCCATGGAGGCATCTTTAAAGTTTTTAAGGGCCTTGTTGAATTGACGTCTGTCAAAATCCATCACTCCAAGCTGAAAGAATCCTGGGCAGTAGTTACCATCTTCCTTCACCGACTTCTCAAAGTATTGATAAGCCGCTTTCAGATTATTTTTCTTTTGCTCAACTAAACCAAGATTATAATAAGTTCTAGCCTGCTTTTCATAAGTTAGATTCTTCAGAACTTGCTTATAAATTTTTTCGGCCTGAGAGTAATCTCCATCATTAAAATAAATCGAGGCAAGATTAAGTTTGGCATCAGAATTATCTTTATCAATTTTGATCGCCTGATTAAGAATTTTAATCGCCATCTCTTTTTCGTTTTTAAAATAATAGGCCATCCCCAAATTCGTTAAGATGCCTGGATGTTCAGGATTCAACTCATTGGCCTTCAAGAGATTGGCCAGGGCATCTGTGTAATCTTGAGTCATAAGACTTTGAGTTCCGGCGCCAAAATAAATATTCGCCTGGCGTTCTTTTTTTGAAGGAGTGCTTGAACAAGCGACTAAGAAAATAAGAACAGCAATAATTGCTAAATTTTTACCATTGTTCATCCATCTGGCCATGAGCCTCTCCTAGTCTACAAATTGGGGACATACCTTTATTCTAAATAAGGGGACTATTTTTGTAAAAAGAAAAGACTAATTTCTCTTGAGAAAAACGACTGTTTCAAAATGGAAGGTTGAGGGGAAAAAATCAAATAAATGAATATCGCTAATAGAGTAGTTTTTTAATGGTATTAAATCTCGTACTAAAGTGTGTGGATCACAGCTGACATAAGCGACATCCAAGGGGCGAAGCTGCTCCAACCACTCAGAGAGATTTTTCAAACCGGAGCGAGGGGGATCCACCACTAAACTGGTAGGTCTTAATGGTATTTGGCGAAGATGGGAGAGAACTTTTGAAAGAGCGTCATGGGCATAGAGATCCTGAGACAAAAAAGGATCTTGAACCTTGGCCGGATAAAAATCAATGCATAAGCGTCGAGAATGATTCAAATCTTGACTAAGATTTCCATTGCCTGCAAACAAATCCAGCAGATCGGAAGAGGGGAAAGTTTTCGACCAATGCTGCAATTTTTCCTTCATCAATTGATTCATTTCCTCAAACACTTGGGTGAATCCACCCTGAGCGTAGGGACGATTAACCGATACTTTTACCTCACCGTCATGATCGTAAATTTCAATATGACCTCTATCGGGGGAGGTTCGATCGATCAATTCGGTCCAAGTTTGATTGTCATAAAGCCGCTTCATTTCCTCAGACACTCGAGAATTCGCTATCAGACAATGAGGGATAGGGGCAATTTTGTGGTCCTTTGGGTCAAGCATTCCTAATTTTTTAGAACGCAAATCATAGTGAAGCTGGAGGCGATTGCGATATCCCAGTCTTCGAGCGGCCGGTGTGACTTGAATCTCAGGGTGCTCTAGCTTGTGAAAAAGTTTTTCTAGATTTTTAGTCTTAAATCTGAGCTCCTCTTCATAACTTGTGTGCAAATAGTGACAGGAAGGACAGTGCTGAAAATGCTCACAAAGTGGATTAATCCTATGAGGCGAAGTCGTGCTTAGGCTTTTTAGTGAGCCAAATTGAACACCCTTTTTTGCAGCATGAATTTCCGCCATTCCCGTTTCATCGGGCAAGGTCTTAGGAATGAAAGTGATTTTATCAGACTCTTTTGAAACACCTTGACCGAGAGAGTCCATGCTTTGGATCTTAAAGGTTACGACACTTTTTTGCTGCATGAACTATCCCTAGGAATATTTTCAAAACCTCGTAAAATTAAAGGTATGAATACTATATTAGGAAGATTGCCACTCTTATTAGAGATTGTCATCAACGGCTTCTTCGTTGCGATTTATACATTACAGAGAGCAAAGCAAGCACCAGAAATTCTGGTCAAGCTTCCTTTGGATCTCATTTTGACTCATGCTCTATGGGTGGTCCCTGGGGTGCTTTTTTTATCCTTGCTGACAAATTTTCTCAAAAGCCAAGGGATTGAAGATTTTTTTAGACGCTATATATTTTCGCTCATTATCTTTATTCCCATTCTTATCACTTTAGGTGACATCGAGTTTGTTTATTGGCTTTCCGCCGTTCATCTTTTTTCCACCATCATTTCAATTTATGAAAAATCCTCAAGGCCCAAGCCTGCGGCCAGCTCGTCGACGAGTAGTTTTCTTTTTCGCTTAAAGTTACAGCCGGCGCAGGTTGTCCTCTTATCATTTGCGGGATGGATTCTTCTTGGTGCCTTGGTTCTTATGCTCCCAGTTTCTTCCCATGCTCAAAAATCGCTTTCATTTATCGATGCTCTCTTTATGTCGACCTCCGCTACCTGCGTGACGGGATTGGCGTCGATTTCGCTCGTTGATGATCTAAGCGTATTTGGCCAAATGGTGCTCTTGGTACTCTTGCAAGTAGGTGGTCTTGGAATTATGACGCTCTCAAGTTCCATGGCGGTTATTATGGGGAAAAACTTGCAAATGAGAGAGCAAGTGATCATGCACGACGTATTAGATACGTCGAGTTCAGAAGAGCTCCTAAAGCTCGTCGTGAATATTATTCGTTATACTTTCGCTATTGAATTCATTGGTGCCTTACTCCTGACGATGGGCTTTTATCGTGAGGGGTTTGAGATTGGTCAATCCATTTATTATGGTTTTTATCATTCCATTTCAGCTTTTTGTAATGCTGGCTTTGCACTATGGAATAATAACTTAGAGGAATTTAAATTTACTCCACTGATTCATTTCACCATCGCATTTTTAATCATTTTTGGCGGTATAGGTTTTTCTGTCCTGGAAGATCTTCGCAATATGATTCGTAATAAAAGATCCTTTAAGCATCTGTCTGTTCATACCAAAATCGTACTTACAACCAACACGATGCTTTTGGTTGGTGGAACGCTCTATTTATTTTTTGGTGAATTCCTCCACTCTTTTAATGACTACTCGATGTGGGAAAAATTCCAAGTGGCATTTTTCCAATCCACCACGACGCGTACTGCTGGTTTTAATACGATCAATCTCGCCATTCTTCAGCCCCATTGTATCTATCTGATGATTCTGTTGATGTTTGTGGGCGCCTCTCCAGGTTCTACCGGAGGTGGTGTGAAGACCACCACATTCGCCGTTCTTCTTCAGTCAGTGACGGCGACCCTAAAAGGTAAGCAGGATGTAGAGTTTTTCGAACGAACTGTTCCCGCCCAAACGGTGGTGAAATCCATCGCGATTTTTATTATTTGCTTAATTGTCGTCAGTGTCGGCGTCCTTGTTATGGCCAGGGTCGAACCAGATAAAAGTTTTCTTTCTCTCCTTTTTGAAGTTGTCAGCGCTTTTGGTACAGTCGGCTTGAGTCTCGGTATCACGCCCTTCTTAAGTGTTTTAGGAAAACTCTGTTTGGTTGCTATGATGTATCTTGGACGTGTTGGCCCATTAACTCT
>CANFNX010000140.1 GCA_947448495.1 Bacteriovoracaceae bacterium
ACGCCATCTAAAATGGAGCTGCTCACAGGAATCGAACCTGCGACCTACGGTTTACAAAACCGTTGCTCTACCAACTGAGCTAGAGCAGCCCATAACACCAACTAAACATCGATGAGTTTGAAATTTATAATGTCTAGGGCCCACGAAATCAAGCTTTTTCAAGCTAAAGGCCAAAACATTTTTCCATCGCAATGGCGGCAGCAGATGCGACATTGAGTGACTTTATATGGCCCTGAGAGGGAAGACTGAGATTTTTTTGAACAAGTCGAGAAACTGCATGGGATAAACCAGTTTCTTCAGCTCCTAAAAGTAAACAAATCTTATTTTGGGCTCTGAGATCAGATTGGGTAAGATTTTCAGATGAATGTTCAGAGAGACCAACAGTTAAGTACCCGGCTTCATTGAGCTGACCTACGGCCTTGCTTAAAGAACTTACGCGGATAAGGTTCACATACTCAGTCGCACCAGAAGCAATTCGATAAAATGAAGGGGTAAGCCCAAAGGATTTTGAAGAGGGAATCAAAACCCCATTCACTCCATAGAAACAGGCCGACCGCAAAATGGCGGCACCATTATGAACATCCGTGATTTGATCGAGGGCCAGAAGCCTCGTATCCGGGCGTTTTAAAAACTCTTGAATGGTGTAAGTTTGCAAAGGAGATGTGACCAAAAATATTTGTGAAGGAACGCGAGTGAACTCCACATCCATCTCCATGCAAAGTCTCTTCCCAGCTTCTTGCAACTGGTGACTCGACATAAGCTCTATTTTCACATTTAGCGTCTTGGGATTGATCTGATGCTTTTTTGAGAGCTCACTCAATCCTTCATCTGTGGCCACAAGCTTCTGATGAACACGGGAAGTGTTCTTTAAAGCAGCAGCGATGCTATGAAGACCAAAAATAAGTTCGAAATCTACTTCCATTTGCCCAACTCTTCGAGTTTGTTTTGAATCACGGATTTTAAGTCATCTTTCTTAACTTTGAGTGTTTCACCAGTCTTGCGAATTTTCGCTTCGATTTCACCCGTAGCAAGGAAATCTCTCTCTCCCAAGATCACTCGAATTGGTAATCCAATTAAATCTGCATCTTTAAACATCTGGCCTGGACCTAATTGGCGGTCATCAAAAAGAATCTCAAAACCTTGGTTCTTAAGTTCAGTATAAAGACTCTCCACCACGGCCTTAGTTTCAGGAGTTTTCCCAATATAGCCGAGGTAAAGATCATAAGGCGCAATCGAAGCCGGAAAGATAATCCCGTCTTTATCGTTACTTTGCTCAATCGCAGAGGCCAAAACGCGAGTCACGCCAATTCCATAACAACCCATAATGGGAGTCACGGCTTTCCCTTGATCATTAAGGACTGTCACTTTCATGGATTTTGTATACTTATCACCCAACTGGAAAATGTGCCCAACTTCGATGCCTTTTTTCAGAACGATTTGATCTTCTCCAATGAAGTCACCTTCTTTAGCGAGTCTCATATCTGCCCTAAAATTCTTAGGCTTTGTATCGCGACTTGGAACAAAACCTTTCAAGTGATGATCCGGTTCATTAGCGCCAACAATATAAGAAGCATTCATATCAATAGCTTCGTCAAAAATAACTTTAAAGCCTTGAGCTTCTGTCGTTGGACCCATAAAGCCTTTCACCAAGCCTAATCTTTCGAGTTCGGCTTGTTGTGCTGGGCGAATATGTTCTGCCGCGACCTTATTCTTAAATTTCACTTCATTAAGAGAATCATCTCCAAGAAGCATCACCATAAAAAATTGATCTTTGCCATTAATCACAGCATTCATGACGATCGATTTTAAACTTTGGGTGATAGGGAAGCCGTGAGCAGCACAGACTTCATCACAAGTTTTCTGATTAGGAGTTGAAAACTTAGCTAAATCGGTTGCTGGAGCAAATGAGAGATTCTTACGAACAGTCATCGCCTTTTCAATATTGGCCGCAAATCCAGTTTTAGTAACAGTGACGACATAGTCCTCACCATTATCGGCGACTACTTGGAACTCGTGAGTCTTTGCTCCCCCACCGGCCATGGCACCACCATCAGCTTCGACGATAATAAAATCAAGACCTAGGCGCTTAAAAATATTCTCGTAGGCCACATAGATTTCATCATAAAACTTATCTAAAGAGGCTTTATCCATGTGAAAGGAATACCCATCTTTCATAGTAAATTCACGGGCACGCATGAGTCCAAAACGTGGACGAATTTCATCTCGAAACTTAGTGTTGATTTGGTACAAACAAACCGGAAGCTGCTTATAAGAGCTTACCGTCCGGCGGAAAAGATCGGTGACTGTTTCCTCATTCGTCGGGGAAAAACAAATTTCACGCTCGGCGCGGTCTTTAATTTTGAGCATTTGTCCACCCATCGCATCCAAGCGACCGGTTTCCTGCCAAAGCTCGGCCGGAGTCATTACAGGCATTTGGATTTCAAAACAATTGATCTTATCTAATTCTTCGCGAATGATTTTTTCAATCTTTTTGAGAGATTTAAACGCCATCGGAAGATATGTGTAAAGACCAGCTCCTGTTTTATACATCAGTCCTGCTCTCATCATGAGTTGTTGAGAGACAATATCTGCATCAGAAGGGGTTTCTTTTAAAGTTTGCCAATAGCCTTGGGACAGTCGCATAGATCCTCTTATTCAAAAAAACTTTCTGTTAGGATGTCTTTGTTCTCGATAAAAACTTCGAGCATACATTCAAGTTCAAGTTGTGCGCCCACTTCTACCACGGGAGTCGTATTCTTAACAGGGATGATTTCCATGTCAGTTTTCATCGCTGGACCAGGACAGTTTTTATACTCAAAACGATAAAGGGCTACGTTGATCATATCCAGACTGACAATTTCCTTGAGCAAAACCTGATCACCGACATTAATATCTAGAAGGGACTTGCTTCTTTCGAGTTGGGGCAATTGAAAGGCCTGATTGATTTTATATTGGGATGAAACTTCTAGATCATTCCAGGACGATGCAAATAAAGGTGAACTCAAAAGCATGAGGCTTAAAACTAAACGCATAATACCCTCCATAGTAGTCTCACTATGTTAGCGTAAACCGTTCAGAATGGGAAAAAATCAGTGAGAAACGGTGATAAATTGTGGCAATTTGTGGGCTTCACGCGCCTCAGCTTTAAGAGAGGAAGCCGCAACAATTTCGTAAGCAGATGGCGTCTCAAGTAACTTACGGCACAAGAGATTATGAATATTGTGACCCGACTTATAAGTTGTGATCTTACCCGCAATCTCATAGCCAAGAAGACTGACGTCGCCAATAGTATCGAGAATTTTATGGCGAACAAACTCGTTATCAAATCGCAATCCCTCAGGGTTCATGACTTTATAGTCATCGAGTACAATCGCATTATCAAGCGATCCACCCTTAATAAGGCCTTTGCGCTTAAGCATGTCCACATCTCGAGCAAATCCAAAAGTACGAGCACGAGAGATATCGTGGATGAAATTTTCACAGGTAAATTCGAAGTTAAATTGCTGAGTTTTAATCATGGGATGAGCAAAAACAATCGTTGATTCAATGGCTAAATTCGAATGCGGCTCAAATTGCGCCCATTTACCATCTTTCTCCACTCTTACAGTGTCTAAAATAACCAAAAATTTCTTCGATTTATTAAGATTTTTTATTCCAGTTTCTTTTAAAAGAAACACAAATGAAGCCCCCGAGCCGTCCATAATAGGAACTTCAGGGCCATCGATTTCGATTAGAACGTTATTAATTCCAAGACCGTAAAGAGTTCCGAGGAGATGCTCAACCGTATGTACGGCCTCAGCGCCGGAGCCTAGAGTCGTAGCATTTTCTGTGGTCCCCACGGTCAAGGCATTGGCCTTCATGGGTTTGGAGTGCGTAATATCGGTGCGAACAAACTGAATTCCAAAGTCTGATTCCTGAGGAATAAGCTTCATAGTCACTTTTTTTCCAGAGTGAAGCCCAATTCCAGTAACTTTAACTTCTTTTGCCAGCGTGCGTTGATAAATCATTGATAACCTTATAAAAAGTCGTCCTTCGATCAAGTATAAACGAAATTTATGAGTTTGTATGAAGAATTTTGTGCTGTATGTACAAATCCGGACAAGGAAGATCAAGGATTAAGTCGACCCCATGATCATTTTTACCCAAATCTCATTTACTGCACATGCTTGAGAGCTTTTTCGGATAGAGTTCTCCCCCGCGGAGTTCTGAGAATGAGTCCTTCTTTTAAAAGATAGGGTTCATAGACTTCCTCGATGGTTTGCTTATCTTCACCAAGAGTCGCCGACAGGGCCTCAATTCCCACTGGTCCACCCTGATAGTAATTTTTCATGACGTTCAAAATTTTTCGGTCCATCGAGTCTAAACCGAGATCGTCAATATCTAGCAGACTTAGTGCAGCTTGAACCTCTTTCAGTTCCACTTTTTTAGAATTGTTAACGAGAGCGAAATCGCGCACTCGTCGCAAAATTCTATTGGCGATTCGTGGAGTTCCACGAGATCGTTTAGCTATTTGCATTTTCGCTTCTTCAGATAATTCAATATTCATTTTACGAGCATTATTTAATAGAATTTTGGCGAGCATTTCTGGTTCATAGAAATCAAAATTGAGATGGGCCATGAAACGATCGCGCAAAGGATTAGAAAGTAAACCAGAACGTGTGGTCGCCCCAATTAAGGTAAAAGGCGCAATGTCGATTTGCATGGTTCGAGCAGAAGCTCCCTGGCCAATCAGAATATCTAAGCGAAAATCCTCCATCGCGGAATAGAGAATCTCTTCAACGGTGATATGCATACGATGAATCTCATCAATAAATAGAACATCTTTCGGCTTCAGATTGGTGAGAACAGCGGCAATATCTCCTTTCTTTTCGATCGCCGGTCCTGAAACAAGATGTAGTTCAGAACCAAGGGCGCGTGAAATAAGCATGGCGAGGGAGGTTTTTCCCAGACCGGGGGGGCCAGAAAGAAGCACATGATCCATGGCGGACTTTCGCATGAGCGCAGACTTCACCATCAGATCAATATTATCGATAACTTTATTTTGCCCAATAAACTCAGAAAAATTCTGAGGCCTTAACTGGGCTTCTTGGTCACGTTCATTTGTTGTAAGATCACCACTCACGATACGATCAGACATGGATTACCTTAATTCTTTTAGAATGATTTTTACTAATTCTTCGGGTCTTGTCGCAGAGCCTGATTGTAAATGTTTTTGAATCATTGGAAGCACATCCTGATCTTTAAAACCTAGTCCCTGGCAAGCGGCCAATGTTTCTTTCACCAGCATGGCATCCTGTTTATTCTCAAGATTTACTTTCGCACCTGTTTTAACTGGTTTTTCTTTTGTTGCAAAACCAATCTCTAACTTAGTCACTTTATCTTTGAGAGACAGGACGATTTGCTCAGCACTTTTTTTACCAACACCTGGAGCTGATTTCAAAATATCAACATTCTCAAATGTGATAGCACTAATAATTTGCTGAACCCCTAAATGAGAAACGAGTGAAAAGGCTGACTTAGGTCCTATCCCATTTACATCCAGTAGCATTTCGAAAAACTTCTTATCATCAACGGTTTCAAAGCCATAAAGATCCTGAGACTGTTCACGAATGATATGAGAAATAAAAAGCGCCACATCCCTATTGGGCACCAGAGGAGTTGATGTACTCACCTCATAACCAACTCCCTGAGCTGTGAGAATAATTGATTTTGTTGAATCAGAGTAAACAACTGTTCCAGAAAGATAGCCAATCATAGGACTTTATCCTTTATTTTGTGTGCTAATGAAGCTGCTAAACCATTTCCCATCTTTTTATTTGAGATTTTCTTTTTCTTAGGCAGATTTGCAGTCAGAGAATTTTTATTTAGCAAATGACAAAGGGCAATCGCCACAGCATCGCTTTCATCATGAGATTTAAAGTTGGAAAGTCCTAAGTACTGTTGCAGAACTTTCTGAATTCCTTCTTTGTCAGCATGCCCATGACCAGTCACGGAAGATTTTACTAAATTGGGCGAATATTCATAAATTTTTTGATGAAATTTCTGAGTCAATGCCGCCAACATCACACCTCGAGACTGGGACAATTTTATAAGGGCAGTTGGGCTCTTAACAAAAATCAATGATTCTAGTGCCACTTCGTCAGGTTGATGTTGTTCGATAAGCTCCATTGTCTGATCGTAAATATCTTTTACCCGATGCAAGAATTCATCATCACTGTTAAATTTTAAAATCCCGGAGGCTATGTAATGAATTTTGCGACCTTCTTGTTGCAGAAGGGCATAGCCGGCCGTCACAGAACCTGGATCAATAGCAAGTACAATCATGTTACGGAAATTGTACAGGAAGGGAATCAACGAAGTCTAGCCGAGAGATCGGCCTTTAAGATAATTTCCTACGTAGAAAACGAAAGATCCGACTACCAGCTGGGCCAATTCAAATTGGCCGTAATCTCCATTCTTGACTCCAGAAAAAAAACAAAGCCCAACAGCCGTAAGACCGAAGATTTGCATGCCAAGACCAAGATAAAATTTCCAATTCATGACTCAAAGAGATACTTTACTAAATTTAAATAAGAAAGGACTTTTTGCAAGCAAGCGACTATATTCATTTGATCATTATGACTGCCAAAATTCTTGCTGCTCAACCATTAGTTGAGCAAATAAAAAAAGATCTTCGTATCCGCTGTGAAAAACTAAAATCCAGTGGAACGATTCCATCAATGTGCGTGGTACTCGTGGGTGAAAATCCAGCGAGCCTAACTTATATCAAAAATAAGAAAAAAGTTTGCGAGGAAGTAGGTGCAACTTTTCAACTGATTAAGCTTCACTCTTCCATCACTGAAAATGAATTTCTTACTGAAATTCAAAAACTCAATTCTGATAAAAGAATTAATGGCATTATCATTCAACTCCCAGTCAGTGAGCATTTAAAAAGGCTCAATCTTGCTAATTTGGTTACTCCAGAAAAAGATATTGATGGCTTTCATGGCGTGAATACTCAAGCCATCTATGCTGGATCCACTGATCTTAAATTGCTTATGCCATGTACTCCAAAAGGTATTGTTCACTTACTTAATTTTTATGGGATAGAAGTCTCTGGCAAGCATATTGTGATTCTGGGCAGAAGCCTGATTGTAGGTAAACCACTGTCTATGCTCCTTTCTAATTTGAATGCCACCGTCACTCTTGCCCACTCCAAGACTGAAAACTTGGAGGAGATGACCAAAACTGCTGATATACTCGTCACTGCTATGGGAAAACCTCATTTTATTAAACCGCAACACCTGAATCCTTTGAAAAAAACAGTGATCATTGATGTAGGGATTAACTCTCTGGGTGATAAACTTACCGGAGATGTCTCACCCGATTCTTTACAACTCTCAAGCGCCTACTCTCCTGTGCCAGGTGGAGTAGGACCTATGACGGTGGTGACTCTGATTGAAAATTTAATTACTGCGACTGAAAATCAA
>CANFNX010000141.1 GCA_947448495.1 Bacteriovoracaceae bacterium
AAATCTTCTCTACACTTCAACTTGGTATAAATTCAAAATTGAACTCGACAAAGAGGTAAAGGGAATTATGGAGCCAAGTATTCTTAATGGCCCTCTCTGTATGAATATTGATATTGTCGAAGAGGCAACACTCCTCCCCCGCCTGGATCGCTACCAGAATATTGTACTTTCTCCAGTCGGTGCTTACAATGTGACTCAGTGGATGCAATTTATTCAATATCGACCAGCAGTCGTAATGATTAAAGAAGATAAATCCATCAAAGTCCTAAGAAAAGCCGAAACTCTTGAAGATATTAATAGGATGGAACTTGAGTAAACTTCATCCCGCAAAACGTATCATTCAAAAGTTCATCGCTCTCTTTAGCTATCCCTTTAGCTCAATCGTCATGGTGAGTGATCCTAGAATTGGTTTTTTTATTATACTAGCGGCTTTTCTCCACCCAAATATCATTCTAAGTGGCTTATGTGGCCTTCTCATTACGATCATTCTTACCAATGTGCTCCACATTGATCGCTATTATCAAATTAAAACCACTGTTTATATAAATTCCATCCTATTAAGTCTTTTTATTGGCTATCTCTACAACTTAGATACTGCTTCCTTCGCCCTGCTGGTTATCACAATGGGGATCAATCTGATTTTTTGTTTTTCATTTGATGCCCTTTTTTCATTGATTTCATTGCCACTTCTTTCGTTACCATTTTCTGTCATCGCGATCCTTATCGCCCTTAGTAAAAAGAAATTCTCGGCCTTGGGCCATGCCAATGTCTACTTCCATGAATTCTTACCTGAATTTTTTGAGCATCTTCATCCAAATATCAATTTATTACTGAAATCTTTTGGCACTTTTTTTTGTATACCAGATCCAGGATTTGGATTAATCATCTTACTGGGTGTTCTCCTCTACTCACCAATTATTGCGACCTTCCTTCTCAGTGGCTTTTTCCTTGGACTAGAATTTGATAAATTTTTTGCTTTCAGCTCGAGCCAATACATTCATCAGCACTATTATTTTAATTTTTCGCTGATTTTTGCATTCCTTGCAGGTGTCTTCCTTATTCCCTCCCTTTATTCCATTTGCTGGGCGATTTTTGCGACTCTCATGACAGTACTTCTTTCGACGGGACTTTCTTCCTTATTTAATTACGCAGATATTCCAGTGATGGCCTTGCCTTTTAATCTAACCGCGTTCTTAGTTCTGAGAACACTCAAAACGGTTGCGAGTAACAGGATAAACTCACACCCAGAATTTATTCCCGAAGAATCTCTCGAGAATAGTCGTCTAACAAAGCTTCGTTTCGCTAATGGTGAAATTGGCCTGTTCATGCCAGTGGATGGTGAATGGACCATTCAGCAAGGATTTAATGGCGCCTGGACACATAAGGGCCGATGGCAACATGCTCTAGATTTTGTTATCTCAAAAGATGGAAAGACATTTGTAAATCAAGGCCTTGACTTAGAGGATTATCATGCCTTTAATCGGCCTGTTTACTCACCTGTGAGCGGTTATGTTGTCGCAATATGTTCTAGTCTTCCAGACAATAAAATTGAGATCGTGGATAATCAAAATAACTGGGGAAATTACCTCATCATACGTTCATTGCACGGTTTTTATGTTCAACTGGCGCATCTTAAAAAAGATTCGATTAATGTCACTTTAAATAGCTTCGTTCATGCTGGTGATAAAGTGGCACACTGTGGAAACTCTGGCTATTCTCGGGAGCCCCATCTTCATCTTCAGGTGCAGTGGTTTTTATCTACTGGGGCGTATACGTTTCCCTTTCACCTGATGAATTTTTATCATCCCAAATCTGGTTCGGCGATTTTTCACGGTCTTCCTCACATTGGCGACCAAATCGCTCCATTTACTTTTAATCACTCCCTCAATTTAGGTCTCAATTTTAAAATAGATGAGATCATGAAGTGGTCGAAAAAAACCAGCGATGGCAAGGCCGAAGAGATTGAATTTGAACACAAGCTTGACTCCCAAACAGGGAAAACCTATTGGACAGATGGGGATTCAAAACTATTTTATTATCGCATCGGTGCTCGTTTTTATTTTTATGAACTAAAAGGTAGAGACCATTCACCCTTGTGGGATTTTTATACCGCGGCTCCCATTATTCCACTTGTCATTAATCAAAGATTACACTTTCACGATGATCTTTACTTAAAAGTAACTTGTTCTCCCTCACAAAGGATTGTGGCGCTTTTCAGACAGCTTGTGACAGGGCATATTCACAAATCAAATGCTGAATACGAATTGAATCCCCAATCTCTTACCCTGAATGGACGAATCGTTATCAAAGGTGAGAATATTCAAACTCATTTGCAACTCGATCCACAGAAGGGAATTATACAGTTTCAAGTTGGAAAGGTGATATATGAGCGCATTTAAAATCATCCTCCTTTTACTGATAATTGCATTCTCTACTCATCCTTTAATGGCGCGAACTTCTGAAGAAGAGATGATCCAGGATGCTGAGATTCACTTTCTCTTTGGGTACAAAGATTTTATTGATAAGAGATATGATCTAGCAGCAGATGCCTTTTATAAAGCCACTCAGAGTGAGGGACGACCAGAGTTAATTAACAAGGCCCAACTTTATTTGGCCTTAAGTCAGGCGAAGCTAGGTAATAAAGCATTCTCCTCCTCAAACGCCGTTAACGTCAAAAGAGAGCTCCTCACAAACAAAGAAAAAGAACTCTTTAAGCGACTTAAATATTTCCTTGGGATTTATTATGAGCAAGCCTACAACACGAAGACCTACCTTGATGAACAAAAAGAGAAAACTTTTATATGGGCGATGCCTTATGCTGGCTCAATAAGTTATAGTGCAGAGTCTGCGAAATCAACGGCACTCTTCTACGGAGCATTCGGTCTTTTTACAAAAGATAAATGGACCCTGGCCTTAGGTGGTGAATCGTTTCATTTAAATTTTAAAGACAATACTTCTTATGCGCAAACCCAAGGCGCATTTTCTTTTTCACAAATCACAGATTCTGGAACAACCTGGTCTGCAAGGTATACACAGATCTCTAGCGCTACAACAACTCAGGATGGAATCAAAGTCTTCGGATTGGCGGCTAACACCTGGATTACCAATTTGAATAAAATAACTTTTGATGCTTTTTATTCCAATCATGGGAATTCTGCTCTTGGGAAGATGGATGTCTATCAAACGAATTTCACTCTTGAACACTGGCTTGTTGCCAATCCTGAATGGGATTTCTGGCTTCGCCTAGGAGATCAGGCCAATAAGGCCAATGCTCAAGATATCAAAAATGGTAGCTCCTTTATTAAAAACAATATTTATAACAGAATTTTTGGAGAGGTGAATCTCCGCTCCGGACACCTTATTTTGGGTGGATCTTACTGGATAGGGAGTGAGGCCTTTGGGGTCAGAAATGATGGAGTGGTTATTTATTCCGGCACCGAAGAGCATCTTGGTGGCTATAGCGGGAATCTGGCTTATCTCATGACTCCAGAATCTAGACTTCAACTTACATTTATGAACGAATCTATAAATACAGATGGTATCAGGTCTGCCATGACAACAGTCTATGCGATGCTGGCCATTCGATTAAACTAATTCGAGGGAATAATGAAAACGATGCTTTTATTCTGTCTTTTGATCACGACGCAGCTCATGGCCGTCTCAAATGAGGATTACACTGCGATTTATGATTCTTATACTTTGGAGGCGCAATTTAAATATCCGCAGGCAATTGCCAAGATGACGGAGATTTATGCCAAGAACTCTGATGACTATTTTGTGAATTATCGCCTGGGTTGGCTCTTCTCACTTGATCTTAAATATAAAAACTCTGTCGACCATTATAAACGTGCCGCCATCAAGAACTCCACCGCATTAGAACCATGGCTCGCCCTCTCCTCAATGATGATTAATCTTGGTGAGTGGCAAAGTGCGATTAACTTTTCGGAGGAGATCCTCAAACGAAATCCTGGAAATTACTATGGCAACCTACGCTTCATCATGGGTCATTTACGCTTGAAAAATTACGCTATCGCTCTTGAAAAAGTTGAGTATATCTTAAAATCTTACCCGCTCGACCCCATCTTTCTTGAGCAAAAAGCTTTTGCATTGGCCGAAAGTGGGAAAACTGAACTCGCCAAAAAAGCTGTGCGAGACCTAATCCTGGTCAGCCCATCCAACATCTATGCTAAAACTTTTATGAATAAAGCAAAGTAAACTCTTAATATCTGGTACTGAAAGGAGTTGTGACTTTTCTTTGTTTAATCTCTGTGTAATGGTTTTACCAACAATTGCACAGAGGATGACCATGAATCGATTAAATTTCGCTCTTTTATTTGTAATCCTGACACCATCCCTCGCTTTAGCGAATATTGGGTTTCATTGCAGTGGCCTGAATATTAAAATTTCGAGAGAACAAGTAAGTGACTCCACCACTTTAGTTGTTAAAAACATGGTAGATGGAAATCTCACCTTTAACTCCCGCGTTCATCTTCCGATGCAAGAAAGTACTGACAGCTACCAAGAAAGATTTAGTATCTACAACGAAATAATGACGAATGCTCAAACCCTTTTCCCCTACATGCCTGAGTCCATTATGGTTTTTCATGTCATGAAATCTTCTAAGCTTTATAAGAAAGGTTTTAAAGCTTTTGAAGGTGAAGAGTCGGCCGTAGATCTTTCAGATATGTACTGTAAGGCATTTATCCAAGCGATTCAGAACTACTAATTGCTTTTAATTTATTGTACAACCAGGTCTCGATAAAAAGATAAGACAAATAACTCGTTAAGAACAAAATCAAAAAATAGCTACAGACAGCAACGATGGGTGCCCAACCAAAAAAGCTGGGCGCCAACTTCTCCAATAAAAAAATATGCCACAAATAAAGTGAGAAGGACATCTGGCCTATTCGGCTTAACAATAGACCTCCCCGCCATGTTCTCATTTTTTCCTGATTTGCATAAATTCCCAAGACCAGTGCCCCAAATCCAAATGAGAGTTGTGTTAATTTTTCAAAATAAAAAAGTCCATACACAAGAATTAACGACGACCAAAAAAACATTAGGCGACCTGCAATTTTTTTGACCCATAGATGATCACTCAACATAGCGAGCAAGATACCCAAAATAAAATCCCGAGAGTCCATATGAATCAGATTGGGATTTAAAATTCCATAAGAAAATGGCCCTACACTTATAAGCAGAAGTAAAATTCCAGATAAGGTTCCTAAAAAGACTTTCTCTGATACCCATGATTTCTTCTTGAAAAAAACCAAAAAAGTAAACATCAAATATAAGAACCACTCAGAACTTAATGTCCAAGCGGGATAGTTCCATGTCGTCCGCATGTCATAGATCCAACTTTGAACCAGCAAAAGATTGCTTGGAAGCGTATCTAAGGAAAACCTTCTAGGATCAACGTAATCAGAGTCATGATTCGTTATAATAAAAAGAATAAGGATCAACAGGTGCAACGGGAATATTCTGTAAACCCGATTTCTTAAATAGTTCCCATGGTCATTCTTGATGTATTTCAATGTAAGGACGAATCCACTTAAAATAAAAAATAAATCCACCCAGCGAAGTCCAAACTGGATAAAGGCCGGGAGCCTTAGAAAAGCAATACAGTTTAAAAATGGGTAATTGTAGAGAGTTGGAGGATCAGTCAAATGGAACAAAATCACGCATAAACAGGCAAATCCCCTTAGGCCGGTAAAAGTTTGAAATGTCTTTTGAAAAATTTTATTCACTCGTAAATAGTAGCCTTTTAAAATCATGATCACCATCTAGAACCAAGAACCTGACGCTATAAGTCATTAATCATAATCCCACTCTTTTTTCTTTTTGAGAGAGCGAAAATTCTGTATGATCTGATCAAAAATTTAACCGGTGAGATCACGATGAAAGTTCCTTTTATTGACATTCTTCGTTATGAAAAAAACTTCTATGAAACTGTATCTGAAAAAACAGTTGCCCTCCTTAAAAATGGTCACTTCGTGGGTGGTCCAATTGTTGGCGAATTTGAGGCAAGCTTAAAGTCTTATACAAAAACAGAATTTGCCTTAGGATGTGCTAATGGTACTGATGCGATTCAAGTGGCCCTTCGAGCTGCTGGGGTCGAAAAGAATGATAAAGTACTTCTTCCCGATATGACTTTTTGGGCGACATTTGAATCTGTTGTTAACGTTGGTGCGATTCCTTTCACGGTCGATGTTTCACGCGAAACTCTTCACTTAACTGTTGCTGCTGTCAAAGAAGGGATCGAAAAATTTAATCCCAAAGCTTTACTTCTTGTTCACCTTTACGGTTGGGCATGCCCAGAAACACTTGGCATCCGTAAACTTTGTGAAGAAAAAGGTGTGATTCTCATAGAAGATTGCGCTCAGGCGATTGGTGTAAAAATTGAGGGACAAAGTCTTCTCACAAATGCCTATGTGGCAACAACCAGCTTTTACCCAGCAAAGGTTCTGGGAGCTAGTGGAGATGCTGGGGGGATTTTTACGACGAGCTCACAAATTGCTCAAACAGCCCAAAAACTTATTAATCACGGCCGTACCAGCCATTACGAACATGGTCTCATTGGATGGAACTCACGTTTAGGTGCCTATGAAGCTAACTTCCTCAATGAATCTCTCAAGCATCTTGATGCTCGCTTAGATAGCCGTCGCGCAGTTTGTAAGCAGTACCGTGAAAAAATTAACCATCCACAACTCAAATTCATTTCACCTGCCGCCAATGTTTGGGAAAATGGTTACCTTTCAGTGGCCCTTATGACTCCTGAGTCTAGACCTGCTTTTATTGAGTATCTTAAGAAGCATGAGATTGGTTATGGCACAGTTTATCCAGGGGCCATGAGTGAGCAACCAGGTGCAGTCAACCACTTAGGCGGAAAAATTTCCCACGGAAATGCCGATTGGATTGCTAAATCAGTCATCAATCTTCCTTGCTTTGCGTATATGACTCAACAAGAAGTGGATTACGTGATTGAGACGGTAAATAACTACAAGTAAAATTTCAATCCAAGGGTAGAAGAGATATGGTCTCTTCTACCCTTTTTTTATTACATTAACTCTAAAAATTCTTTGGTCACTCCACATTCAGGGCAACTCCAGTTCTCTGGAATATCTTCAAAGCGAGTTCCCGCCTTTAAACCAGATTCCGGATCACCTTTTTCTTCATCATAGATAAAATCACAAAGGACACATTTGTATTTTTTGTAATTCATTTTACACCTCTTTTTTTATCCAATACTTTCTGATGCTGATCTGCATGGATCTTCTCCACCACTTTCAGAGCAGAAAACTTTTTCCTGGCAAGCTCTAATGTTTTCTTGAATCCCTCCTCATGCTCACGTGACTCTTGTGCTTGTTCCCGAAATTCCTCAGCAGCACC